>JAKADE010000138.1 GCA_021820785.1 Pseudomonadota bacterium | reverse complement strand
GCTACCGATGAGCCAGAATCGCGACAATCCCATGGGTACCGACGGCTTCGAGTTCGTCGAATACACCGCGCCGGATCCGCAGCTGCTGCGTGATCTGTTCGAACGGATGGGATTTCCGGTCAAGGCCCAGCACCGCTCGAAGAACGTGACACTGCACGGTCAGGGCGGCATCAATTTCATCATCAACGCCGAACCGAACTCCTTTGCGCAGCAGTTCGCGCGCGAGCACGGCCCGTCCGCCTGCGCGATGGGCTTTCGCGTCAAGGATGCGGCCTACGCCTACCGGCGTGCGCTCGAGCTCGGTGCCAAGCCCGGTCCGCAGCTCGCCGGCCCGATGGAACTGAACATCCCGTGCATCGAAGGCATCGGCGGATCGCTGATCTACCTGGTCGACCGTTACGGCGAGCGCTCGATCTACGACGTCGACTTCCGTCCCGTGGCGCCCGCGCCGGGTGCACGCGAGGCGGGCCTGACCATCATCGACCATCTGACGCACAACGTGCGCCGCGGCGGCATGGACCGCTGGGCGGGCTTCTACGAGAAGCTGTTCAACTTTCGCGAGATCCGCTATTTCGACATCGAAGGTAAGCACACTGGGCTGTTCTCGCGCGCGATGACGAGCCCGTGCGGCAAGATCCGCATCCCGATCAACGAGTCGCAGGACGACAAGAGTCAGATCGAGGAATACCTGCGCGAGTATCACGGCGAGGGCATCCAGCATATCGCGCTCGCCACCGAGGACATCTACCGTACCGTCGATACGCTGCGCGGCCACGGGATCCGGTTCCAGGATACCCCCGAGACCTACTACGAGGGGATCGACGCGCGGGTGCCCGGGCACGGCGAGCCGCTCGAGGAGCTGCGCCGGCGGCGCATCCTGATCGACGGCAACCCGCAGCGCGGCGAGGGCCTGCTGCTGCAGATCTTCACTGCCAACGTGATCGGGCCGATCTTCTTCGAGATTATCCAGCGCAAGGGCAACGAGGGCTTTGGCGAGGGCAATTTCCGCGCCCTGTTCGAGTCGATCGAGCTCGACCAGCTGCGTCGCGGCGTGATCTAGCCTGCGCTACCCGCCGCGCCGCGGCGGCCGGTGCATTACACTTGAGCGGATGGAAACCGTTGACCGCGGCGCCGGGGTGCGCGCGAGCGCCGCGCCGGTGCGGCTCGAGTACGATGCATCACTGCCGATCACGGCGCACCGCGACGAGATCATTCAGGCGCTCGCCCGCCATCCGGTGATCGTGGTGTGCGGGGCGACCGGCTCCGGCAAGTCCACGCAGCTGCCGAAATTCTGTCTCGAGGCGGGCCGGGGCACCGCCGGCCTGATCGGTCATACCCAGCCGCGGCGGATCGCCGCGCGCGCCCTGGCGACCCGTCTGGCCGAGGAGCTCGGCACCACGGTCGGCGGGGCGGTGGGCTACCAGGTGCGCTTCACCGACCGCACCGGCCCCGAATGCCGCGTCAAGCTCATGACCGACGGTATCCTGCTGAAGGAGCTGGAAAGCGACCGGGCACTGCGCCGCTACGACACGCTGATCATCGACGAGGCGCACGAGCGAAGTCTCAACATCGATCTGCTGCTCGGCGTGCTGCGCCAGCTGCTCTCGCGCCGGTCCGACCTGCGGCTGATCGTGACTTCCGCAACGATCGAGCCGCAGCGCATTGCGGCGTTCTTCGGCGCCGCGCCAGTGATCGAAGTGTCCGGCCGAAGCTACCCGGTCGAGGTGCGCTACCGACCGCTCGCCGCGGAAGACGAGGACGCTGCAGAGTTGTCGCTGCCCGAGGGGGTGGTGGCCGCGGTGCGCGAACTCGCCTCGGGCGCTCCCGAGTCCGACACACTGGTATTCCTGCCCGGAGAGAAGCACATCCGCGAGGCGGCCGAGGCGCTGGGGCGGGCCGAACTGCGCCACACCGAGGTGCTGCCGCTCTATGCCCGCCTCTCGGCGGGTGAGCAGGCGCGCATTTTCCAGAGGCACGCCGGGCGGCGCGTGATTCTCGCCACCAACGTCGCGGAAACCTCCCTCACCGTGCCGGGCATCCGCCACGTGATCGACTCGGGATTGGCGCGCATCAGCCGCTACAGCCCGCGCGCCAAGGTGCAGCGGCTGCACGTCGAGCCGGTGTCGCAGGCGAGCGCCGAGCAGCGCAAGGGCCGTTGCGGCCGAGAGGCGCCCGGCATCTGCATCCGGCTGTATTCCGAGGAGGACTTTGCCGCCCGTGAGCCGTACACCGCCCCGGAGGTGCTGCGTACCAACCTCGCCAGCGTGATTCTGCGCATGGCGAGCCTCGAACTCGGCGAGCCGCAGGACTTTCCGTTCCTCGATCCGCCGGAAGGGCGGCTGATCAGCGACGGCGTGCGGCTGCTGGAAGAGCTGCAGGCGATGCGGGACGGGCGCGTGACGGCGCTCGGGGCGAGCATCGCCGCCTTGCCGCTCGACCCGCGTCTGGGGCGCATGCTGCTCGCGGCCGCGCAGCTCGGCTGCCTCGCCGAGATGCTGATCATCGCGGCGTTCCTCGAGACGCAGGACCCGCGCGAGCGGCCGGCGGACCAGCAGCAGCAGGCCGCAGAGAAGCACGCAGTGTTCGCCGATGCGCGCTCGGACTTTCTCACCGTGCTGAACCTCTGGCGCGCCTACGGCGAACAAAGCGAGCAGCGCACGAACAGTCAGCTGCGCAAGTGGTGCCGGGAACATTTTTTGTCGTTTCTGCGGATGCGCGAGTGGCAGGAACTGCACCAGCAGCTCTCGCGCAGCGCGCGGGAGCTGCGCCTGCGCGCCAACCAGATCCCGGCCGGCTACGCCGAGCTGCACCAGGCCATCCTCACCGGCTTTCTCGGCTCGATCGGCACGCTGAATGAGCGACGCGAATACGACGGCCCGCGCGGGATCCGCTTCGTCATTGCGCGCGGTACGCCACTCGCGGCCCGACCGCCGAAGTGGATCGTCGCGGCAAGTCTGCTCGAGACGACGCGACTCTACGGTCGCATGGTGGCCGCCGTGGAGCCGGCATGGATCGAGCGGGCGGCCGCGCACCTGCTGAAGCGCAGCTACAGCGAGCCGCACTGGGTCGAGCGACGCGGCATCGTCGGGGCGTTCGAGACCGTGACGCTCTACGGGCTGCAGCTGGCGAACCGGCGCCGGGTGGACTACGGACGCATCGCGCCGCAGGAGGCGCGTGACATCTTCGTCCGCGAGGCGCTCCTCGATCCCGACGACGGACCGCCGCGGACGCTTGCAGATGCACGGTTTCTCGCGGCCAACCGTGCGCTGCGTGCCGAACTCGAGCGGCTCGAGGCGAAAATCCGCCGCCGCGACATCGTGGTCGCGGAAGAACAGCAGGTCGAGTTCTATCGCGAGCGCATCCCGCCCGAGATCAATTCGATGGCGAGCTTCACGCGCTGGTGGCGCCACATGCAGCGGCGCGAGCCGCAGCGGCTCACCATGTCGCGCGAGACCCTGATGCTGCGCGCGCCTGAGGAGATCGACGCGCAGCGCTTTCCCGATGCGCTGCGCGTCGGGGGCAATCGTCTGACGCTGCTCTACCGGTTCGAACCGGGCGAGGCCGATGACGGGTTGACGCTGCTCGTGCCGGACGTGCTGCTGGAGAGCCTGGATGCCGACCGTCTCGCCTGGCTCGTGCCCGGCTGGCGGCTGGAGAAACTCATCACGGTGATGCGCGAGCTGCCCAAGAGCCAGCGCAAGCAGCTGGTGCCGGTGCCCGAGCACGCCCGAGCGGCCCTCGAGGAGCTGGCGCCACTGCAGACCGACGACATCGATGCGCTTCCGGGCTTTTACACCGCGCTTGCCGCCTGGATTGCGCGGCGCACGGACGTTGCGCCGAGCGCAGCGGATCTTGCGCAGTTGCCGCTGCCACCGCACCTGCGGCTGAACATCCGCGTGGTGGATGCGCACGATGCGGTGCTCGCCGAGGGCCGGGATCTTGCGGCCCTGAAGCGGGCGCTGCGCGCGCGCGCGCCGCAGTCGGCCGCGACGCATCCGTCCGCGGCCAGCACGCATCGGCAGTGGGACTTCGGCGAAGTGCCGCACATCCGCACCGTGGAGCGTAATGGACTTACGCTGCAGGTGTACCCGACGCTGCGCGACCTGGGTCAGGCGGTCGCCTTGGCCGAAGCACGCGATGCACCGAGTGCGCACGCGCTGCTGCGCGGCGCGGTGACTCGGTTGGCGCTCCTCGCTCTGGGACAGCAGGTGCGATTCTGGAGCCAACGACTCGCCGCGGAGCGCGAACTGCTGCTGGCGAGCGCCGCGCTGGGGCTGGCCCGTCCGCTGGCCGAGCTGGCGGTGCACCGCATTTTCGCCGACTGTTTCGCACCGCCGGATGCCCCCCTGCCGCGCACGCGCGAGGCCTTCGAGCAGGCGCTGCAGCGCGGACGCGCGCAGCTCGAGCCGGTCGGCGAGCGGGTCATCGGCACGCTGCGTACGGTATGTATCGAGGCGCGTCAGCTGCGCGGGGTGCTCAGCGGACTGCGGACCAGCGCGCGCGAGGCGGCCGCCGATCTCGACGCGCAGCTCGCGCAGCTGTTGCCGCCGCAATTCATCACGGCCACGCCCGACCCGTGGTTCGGTCACCTGCCGCGCTACCTGAAGGCCGCTGGACGGCGCGCCGCGCGGCTGCCCGCAGATGTGCGCCGCGATGCGCAGCTCAGCGCGCGCATCGCGCCGTTTGTGGCCGCGTGGAGCGCCTTGCGCGAGGGACAGCCCGAGGATGCACAGCGGCCGCAACTCGAGCAACTGCGCTGGATGATCGAGGAGCTGCGCGTGTCGCTGTTCGCGCAGGAACTCAGGACCGCCGTGCCGGTGTCGGAGCGACGCCTGACCGAGCAGCTCGAGCGGGCGCGAGCCGAGGCGCGAGCGCAGCCGGGATAAGACGGAGCGCGGCGACCGCCGCATACGTAGAGTTGGTAATGGATTTTTGCCGGCCAGCGAACATCCTATGACGGAGCCCGCGGGTGTCCGGCTGTCGTGACGCCGCCCCGCGGTCTGACGGTCCATCCCTCGCATGCGGAACATCCCCTATGACAGACCTGGACGCGGCCGCCGCTGTGCACACACGCCTCGCCGCCGCCGGCCGGGAGCCGAGCAAAGTCTGGGCGTACAGCGTGTACGGGCTGATCTGCGCCGGTTTGCTCGCGATTGCGCTGTACCAGTTCGGGGACATCACTCCGCGCGTGCTGGCGGCCGTGGCCGCTCGCCAGCGCATCCAGCCGGTCGCGTACCTGTCGATCGCCTGGGTCGTGCTCGGTTTTGCGCTGGTGGTGGTGCGCACCGTGCTGTGGGTGGCATATCGGCCTGCCCCGGCCGCCACCCTCGACAATGCGCCGCGACTGACCGTGATCATCCCGGCCTACAACGAAGGCGCGATGGTGCTGCAGTCGATCGAGTCCGTCGTGCGTGCCGACTACCCGCGCGAGCGACTGGAGATCCTGGTCATCGATGACGGCAGCACCGACGATACCTGGTCATACGTCAGCCGCGCGGCCGAGCGCCATCCGGGGCTGGTCACCGCGCTGCGCCAGGTGCGCAACCAGGGAAAGCGCGAGGCGCTGGCGCTCGGGTTCGAGCGTGCGCGCGGTGAGATCCTGGTGACCATCGACTCCGACAGCGTCATCGAGCGCGGCGCGCTGCTTGCGCTCGCCGGGCCGTTTCGCGATGCGCGCGTCGGGGCAGTGGCCGGCAAGGTCATGGTGTACAACCGGTCGCGCGGGCTCATTCCCCGCATGCTGCACGTGAGGTTCATTCTCTCGTTCGACATCCAGCGGGCGGCGGAGTCGGTCTTCCGCAACGTCTACTGCTGCCCCGGGGCGCTTACGGCGCTCAGAGCCGATGCGGTGCGCAGCGTGCTCTCGCGCTGGCGTGCGCAGCGATTCCTCGGTACGAACTGCACTTTCGGCGAGGACCGCGCCATGACGAACTATCTGCTCGACAGCGGATACGACGCGCTCTACCAGCGCACCGCCGTGGTGCACACGGTCGTGCCGCACGCCTTCGAGAAGCTCTGCAAGATGTTCCTGCGCTGGGACCGATCCTACGTGCGCGAGGAGCTGCGTTTCGCGCGCATCGTGTGGAAGCGACCGTGGCCAACGCGAATCCTGGCGGCGTTCGACCGGTTCATCACCAACGCGAGTTATCCGATTTCGATTTCCGGGCTGATCGTGATGCCGGTGGTGCTGGAGCAGGATCCGGCGATCGCCGGCTCGATGTTCATCGTGATGGGCGCAATCTCCCTGTTTAACGTGCTCTACTATCTTCGCTCCGAGCGCTCGCTCGACTTCATCTACGGCGTGCTGTACGCCTACTTCTACTCGTTTGCGCTGTTCTGGATCTTCCCGTATGCGCTGGTTACGGTGCGCTCGCGAGGCTGGCTGACGCGCTGAGTCGGTGCGGCCTACAGGCTCGCATCGACCCGGGCGGCCGGGAAGATGTGCTTGATGTCGTACAAGACATGAGTCTTGCGGCACAGTCGATGGACCGCATCCGCGCCGAGCGAGCGGAACTGGTCGTGCGCCACTGCGACGACCGCGGCATCGTAGCGACGGCGGGGCAGATGGTGCAGCAGACGCAGTCGATACTCGCTCCAGCACTCGTGCCGGTTGGCCCAGGGGTCGTAGATCTCCACCTCGGCGCCGTAATTGGCGAGCTCGTGCGCTACGTCGACGGCTTTGGAGTTGCGGATGTCCGGGCAGTTCTCCTTGAAGGTCACCCCGAGGATCAGGATGCGCGCACCGTTGGCCGCGATCCGCTTGCGGTTCATCAGCTTGACGATCTCGGCTGCGATGTAGATCGGCATGTTGTCGTTCAGGCGTCTTCCGGCGAGGATCATCTCCGGGTGGTAGCCGAGTTCCTGGGCCTTGTGGGTGAGGTAGTACGGATCGACGCCAATGCAGTGCCCGCCGACCAGTCCCGGCCGGAACGGCAGGAAATTCCACTTCGACCCGGCCGCCTGCAGCACCTCTTCGGTGTCGATTCCGAGCCGTGAGAAAATCAGGGCCAGTTCGTTGATCAGGGCGATGTTCACGTCGCGCTGGGTGTTCTCGATCACCTTGGCCGCCTCGGCCACCTTGATGCTCGAGGCCCGGTGCGTGCCGGCGGCCACGATCGA
>JAKADE010000137.1 GCA_021820785.1 Pseudomonadota bacterium | reverse complement strand
GTGCCGTGCACGAGCCCGCCGCGCGTCAAGAAGGGCTTCCCGATGACCTGCGGGTTTTACCCGGAAATTGCCCAGGTGCTGCACGAGCAGGGCGTGGCGATCGTGCACATCTGCATCGGCAAGGACGGTCATCTCGAGCACGCGCCGACGATGGTGCGGTCATCCGGAGTCCCTCGTCTCGATGCGGCAGCGCTGCGTTATGCGGCGGCGACTTCGGGTCAGTGGGTGCCGGCGCGGCGCAACGGTCGGCCCACGGGCATTTGCGCGAACCTGCCGGTGCGGTTTGTGATCTCGAAACCTGGTGCGCATGCGGTTCTGCCAATGGTCTCCCCGAGGGCGGAGCCGATGTCCCACTGAGCGCTGTCGGGGCGTGCCCTGGGCGCGCCGAGCTGCGCCGGCGCATGCTCGTGACGGGGGCTCCCCGATGTCCGCCGCACGCAGTCATGGTGCGCGGTAGGTATTTTGCATCCGGCCCGTCGGAACGGCGCCGCGCAGCACCGGTCTGCCCCACTCTGCGTGGCGCGCCACGTGCCTAACCGTTTAGAGTGCACCCTTCCGCCCGGCAGGCAATGACGCGCATCATGAAAGATTCCGCAGGCGCCCGCGGCATCGGCACTCGGCTGGCTCAGCTCGGCCGCATGTCCGATACGCATTACGGCTTCGTCAATACGCCGCTCTACCGCGGCTCGACGGTGCTGTTCAAGACGCTCGATGATCTGGAGCACGAGCGTGCCCGCTACAGCTACGGCACGGCGGGCTCGCCGACCCTCGAGAGTCTGGAGAGCGCCTGGAGCGCGCTCAGCGGAGCGGCCGGTACGTCACTCGCAGGGTCCGGTCTCGGGGCGGTTACCCTGGCGCTGCTCACGGCGCTGAAGAGCGGCGATCATCTGCTCATGCCCGATAGCGTCTACCTGCCGACCCGCACGTTGTGCGGCAAGCTGCTTGCGCGGTTCGGGGTCGAGACGACCTACTACGATCCGCTGCTCGGCGCGGGCCTCGCGGCGTTGATCCGGCCGAACACCTCGACGATCTTCCTCGAGTCGCCCGGCTCGCAGACCTTCGAAGTTCAGGACGTGCCTGCGATCACCGCGCTGGCGCGCGAGCGCGCACTGACGACGATCATCGACAACACCTGGGCGACACCACTGTACTTCCGGGCCCATGAGCACGGCTGCGACCTGGTGGTCGAAGCGGGTACGAAATATCTGAGCGGCCACTCGGACATCCTGCTGGGGCTGGTCAGCGCCAATGAGCGGCTCTGGCCGCGGCTGAAGGAGACCTATCGGAGCATGGCCATGCTGCCGGGGGCGGAGGATTGCTACCTCGCGCTGCGCGGCATGCGCACGCTGCACATTCGTCTGCAGGAAGCCGAGCGGCGGGGATTGCAGCTCGCCGAGTGGCTCGCCGCGCAGCCGGAGGTCGAGACGGTGCTGCATCCGGCGTTGCCGTCGTGTCCGGGGCACGCGTTCTGGAAGCGTGATTTCACCGGCTCCACGGGGGTGTTCTCCCTCGTTCTGCGCCCGGGATTCAGCCGCGAAGACCTCGCGCGCATGCTCGATGCTATGCGCATCTTCGGCATGGGCTATTCCTGGGGCGGTTTCGAGAGCCTGATCATTCCCTTCGACTGCCGCACGTACCGAACGGCGACCGCGTGGCGTGCGCAGGGGTTGTGCCTGCGGGTTCAGGTCGGACTCGAAGACTTCGAGGACATCCGGGAGGATCTGCGCGCCGGACTGGATCGGCTCACCGGCCGGGGCGCCTAGCTCCCGGCGCGCTCAGGTTGCAGCGTCAATCAGAAGCGGCGCGGCGCGCCCGGCTCGGCGGACTCCGCCAGCGCCCCGGCGCTGCCGCCGAGCACCCGTCCGCCGCTGACCTCGCCACGTGCGTTGCGGGAGAGCTCCACGTGTCCCTGGTCCTCCCATCCCTTCAGCAGCATCGTCAGCGTCCGGTTGTAACGCTCGAGCTGGTCGCGCTGCTTGCGCATCTCGCGCAGCGCGAGCCGGGCGTAAAGATGCGTCAGCAGCCAGGCGATGAGCGCGCCGAGCACCGTGCCGGCGAGTGTGGAGAGGAGGACGGGCATTACTTCGGTCATGAGGAGTGTTCCGCGGCGCAGAGGATGGCCGAATCGCGATCATCGGCCTGTTCGCCCGCCGCGTCCACTCTCGGCAGGGGCGGCATTCAGCGTCGCGCTGCCCGGGGTACGGCAGCGGTGCGGGGATCCTGGAACGGCAGCAGGAGTTTCGTGACGAGCGTGTCGCAATGCGCGGCCGGCAGCGCACTCGGCGGCAGTGAGGCACGCACCGTCGCCTGATGAATCTGCCCGTTGGCATGCAGCAGGGCGAGTGCGCCGGCGAGGCGGCCGAAGCGCAGCGACCGACCGAGTGCGCTCGGGGGCACGGCCGGCGAGGTCTGTTCGGCGAGTGCCGCCAGGGCCGCCTCCGAGAGGTGCCAATCGGCGCCGATCCGCTGCGCCAGCGGTGCGGCGTGTCCCTTCAGCAGCGTATCGAGCAGTCCGGCGGCGCCAGGCCCGCCGCCGCCCGCTGCCGCACATCGGGCGCGCACCGCACGGAACAGCACGATCTCCGCCATGCCGCTGATCAGGCTGAGCAACTCCGCCGTGAACGGCTCGATGCGTTCGGCCACGGCCGCATGGACCACCGCGGCCTGCGCCGAGCGCAGAGCGTGCTCCCAGACCAGCTGCGGAAATCTCGGGAACTCGGCAGCGGCGACGGCGTTGAAAATCGGCTGCATCAGCGCAGTGGCGATGACCGAGCGCAGTCCGTCGCTGCCGAGGACTGCGACCGCCCTTTCGATGGATTCCACCGGCTGCGGGCTGAGGCGATAGAAAGAGCTGTTCGCCATGCGCAGCAGGCTGTCGACCAGCGCCGGATCCCGGGCGATGATCGCGACCAGCTGACGCCGGGCGACCGATTCGTCGTGGATGGCGTGCATCAGCTGCGGCAGCAGGTTCGGGCGGCGCGGGAAGTAGCGCCGCTCGGCGGCCGCATCCCCGATCGCACCGAGCGCCTGCGCGACCTTGCGCTCGTCCTCGGCCTCATCGGCGGGCGGCGCGGCGAGGCCGAGTTCCAGGGCACGCAGCCGCGAAAAAACCTCCGCCGCCTCGAGCGGCCCGGAAACGGCAGCAGGCACAGGGTCGGGCGAGGGAATCTGCGCCTCGGGAGGCGGCGGCGCGGCGGGGACGGGCTGCGGCTCGGACGGGGCGTTCGCGGCGGTCTCATCGCCGGTGGCGTGGCCGCCGGCCACCGCGCCGAATGCACGGCGCAGCGCCGGTCGGAGTGCGACGGCGGCGACGGCGAGCACCAGTGGCGTGAGCAGCCAGAATCCCATGGTCACAGCATCCCCTGAAGCGCGGACGAACGCTTCCCACTCGGTTCAGTGTTTCGGCAGCGCGGCGCAAAACTCCGTGCCCGGAGCGCCGATCTGTGACTTACCGCACGCTGCGCAGGCCGTGCAGGCGGACCGGGACCGGGCGGGGCGCTGCGGTATGATCGGACGGGATTCCCCCTCGCACCGTCCCCCCGTGGCCGCCTGGAGCGCCTCGTGCCCCCCAAGCTCAAGACCCTCACCGCATTCGGGATCATCTATCTCGTCTGGGGCTCGACCTATTTCGCGATCCGCATCGGGGTGCACGAGGTGGCGCCGCTGCTGCTGGCCTCGATCCGTTTCACGGTTGCCGGGGCGGCGATGTGCGCCTGGGCGCTCGCCCGCGGGCAGCGCCTGCCGACGCTGCGCCAGTGGGGCTCGATCGTGCTGCTCGCGTTCCTGATGTTCGTCATCGACTATGGGCTGCTGTTCACCGCCGAGCGCCAGGTTCACTCCGGGATGGCGGCGGTGATGCTGGCCACGATTCCGGCGTTCACCGCAGTCGCGGAGATCCTCTGGCTGCGCACCCAGCGGCTGACGCTGCGCCTCGGCGCAGCACTCGTCGTCGGTTTGGGTGGCGTCGTGGTGTTGGTCGATCCGTCGGTGGGGCTCTCCGGTGCGCCCATCTACTGGCTCTCGGCGCTCGGGCTGGTGATTGCCGCCTTGAGCTGGTCCATCGCCTCGGTGCTGATGCGGCGCCTGCCGTTGCCGCCGGCGAAGACGATGACGGCCGGCACCGAGATGCTGGCCGGCGGGCTGCTGCTCGGGCTCGCCGCGGTCCTGTTCGGACAGGTGCGCGGCTTTGACCCGGCGGCGGTGTCCGCGCGGGCCTGGGTGGCGCTCGCGTATCTCATCGTGGCCGGATCGCTGCTCGCCTTCGGCGCCTACACCTGGCTGATCCACCACGAATCGCCCACCAAGGTCGGCACGTATGCCTACGTCAATCCGCTGATCGCGGTCATCATCGGCTATCTGTTCGGCAGCGAGCCGCTCGACGCACGGACCGTCTTCGGCACCGTGCTCGTCATTGCGAGCGTCGTGATCATCATCACCGGGAAGACCCCGCAGGCGGCCGCCGCGGCGCCGGCGACACCGCCGCTTCGCACCGAGCCGTCATAGCGGTGTCGTCGGTACGCTGCGACGCGATGCCGGGCTCACCGGCGCCGCGGGCCGCTACAATGGGATTCGTGGCGCAACGGGCCGCAGGGCGCGATTGTCGAAGCCTGAAGAGGAATCATGAAAATACTCGTCACCGGTGCGGCCGGATTCATCGGCTTTCACACCGCCCAGAAGCTGCTCGCGCGCGGGCACGAGGTGGTCGGGATCGACAACCTCAACGACTACTACGACGTCGCCCTCAAAGAGGCGCGCCTGCAGCTGCTGCGCCGGGCGGGCGGCTTTCGCTTCATCCGCCTCGACATCGCCGATGAGCCGGCCATGGCTCGGCTCTTTGCCGCGGAGCGCTTCGCGCGGGTCATCCACCTCGCCGCGCAGGCCGGGGTGCGCTATTCGATGAAGGACCCCTACAGTTACGTGCGCAGCAATGTCGCGGGAACCCTGACGGTGCTCGAGGGATGCCGGCACAACGGCATCGAGCATCTGGTCTATGCCTCGACCAGCTCGGTCTACGGCGCCAATACCGACATGCCGTTCTCGCCGCACCGCGGCGCGGATCATCCGCTGTCGATCTATGCGGCGACCAAGAAGGCGAACGAGGCCATGGCGCACAGCTACTCGGCCCTGTTCGGGTTGCCGACGACGGGGCTGCGCTTCTTCACCGTCTACGGCCCCTGGGGCCGGCCCGACATGGCGCTGTTCCAGTTCGCCCGCAACATCCTCGATGGCAAGCCCATCGACGTGTACAACAATGGCCGGCACAAGCGCGACTTCACCTACGTCGATGACATCGCCGAGGGCGTGGTGCGGGCCTGCGAGCACATCGCCGAGCCTGATCCGCACTGGAACGGCGCGACGCATGATCCGGCCACGAGCAGAGCGCCGTACCGCCTGTACAACATCGGCAACCACCAGGCGGTCGAACTGATGCGGTACATCGAGGTGCTCGAGCAGTGCCTCGGACGCCAGGCCGAGAAGCGCTTCCTCCCATTGCAGCCCGGGGACGTGCCGGAGACCTGCGCCGACGTGGAAGACCTCGCTCGAGACGTCGGCTACCGTCCCGCAACGCCCGTGGAGGAGGGGGTGCGCCGCTTCGTCGAATGGTTCTGCGAGTACTACGGCGAGCGTCGGCCGGACCAGGGCGCGGCTTGACGGCTGCGGATGCAATAATCAGACTAATCAGATCTATGACGGTGAGACCGCCACGGCGGCCCCGAGGTGATGCCTTGCAGGTCTTTTGCGCCCGGTGCGTCCGCGGCGAGCCGTGGATCTCCAATTCCCTTCGACCGCCGATGGCCGGTTGCCCGTGATGCGCGCTGAGCACGCCTTTTCGCTCGGCGCTGAACTGGGCGAAGGGCCGCTGTGGGTCGCCTCTGAGGCGGCTCTCTGGGTGGTCGACATCAAGGGGCTGCGCCTGCACCGGCTGCGGCCGGAGCGCGCCGAGCATCAGAGTTGGTCGGCGCCGGCGCCGCCGGGATTTCTCGCCGCCCGTGAGGGCGGCGGCTTCGTGGTGGGACTGAAGGGCGGGTTGCACCTGTTCGATCCGCCGAGCGGGCGCTTCACGCTGCTGAGTGCGGTCGAGACCCATCTGCCCGAGAACCGCATCAACGATGGCTGCGTCAGCCCCGAGGGCGCGCTGTGGTTCGGATCGATGCACGATCCGGAGCAGACGGCGAGCGGGGTGTTGTACCGCCTGGCCGCCGACGGGCATTGCGTACCGCTCGATCGGGGCTACGTGGTCACCAACGGTCCGGCCTTCAGCCCCGACGGCCGAACCTTCTATCACACCGACAGTCCGGGCCGCACGGTGTATGCCTTCGACCGGCCCGAGCCGCACGTGCTCACGAACAAGCGCGTGCTGGTACAGATCGAGCCCGCCGCCGGTTATCCCGATGGCACTACGGTCGATGCGGACGGATGTCTCTGGGTGGCACTGTGGTCCGGTTGGGCGGTGCGCCGCTATGCCCCGGACGGCCGCCTGCTCGCGACCGTGAACCTGCCGTGCGCACAGGTGACGAAGGTGGCCTTCGGTGGCGCGGATCTGCGCACGGCCTACGTGACGACGGCACGGCAGGGACTCTCACCGGCGGAGCGTGCGGCGCAGACGTTGGCGGGCGATGTGTTCTGTTTCAATGCGCCGGCGGCGGGGCTGGCGCAGCCGCTGGCCCGTGTCGGGTGCGCGTGAGCGGCCGAGGAGTGACGTGAGCGGGATCGACGAGGTGCAAGTGCAGGGCATGGCGCGGGTGCTATGCGACTGGGGCAGCAGCCGGCTGCGCGCGTTTCTGCAGATCGACGGCGTCATTGCCGAGCGGCGCGACGGCCCGGGGATCGCGGCGCTCGGTGCCGAGGCCCCGGCCGAGGTGCTCGCGCGGGTGCTCGCACCGTGGCGAGCGCGCATGACGCTCGAGCGCACGGTGCTGTGCGGTATGGCAGGGTCGCGCAACGGACTGGTGGAAGTCCCCTATGTGCGCGCGCCGGCCACCTTGTCGCAGTGGCGCGCAGGAGCGGCCACGGTGCATGCCGGCGCCGACACGGTCACCGTTCTGGCCGGAATCCAGGCACAGAATTTTCGCGACGTGGCCGACGTGATGCGCGGGGAGGAGACGCAGATTTTCGGCGCGCTCGCCCTCGAGCCGGCACTGGCCGCCGGACGGCGGATGCTCGTGCTG
>JAKADE010000136.1 GCA_021820785.1 Pseudomonadota bacterium | reverse complement strand
CTCAGCCATCATCGAGGAGCGCCCAATGTTTGAAATAATGGATGCCTACACCCAAAGCGCCGTGATCAAGGTCATCGGCGTCGGCGGTGGGGGCGGCAATGCCGTCGCCCACATGATCAACAGCGGAATCGAAGGCGTGGAGTTCATGTGCGTCAACACCGACTCGCAGGCGTTGAAGCATGCCAAGGTGAAGACCGCGCTGCAGATCGGCAGCAACATCACCAAGGGACTCGGCGCCGGCGCCGACCCGGAGGTCGGCCGGCAGGCCGCCATGGAGGATCGTGACCGCATCATCGAGCTCATCAAGGGCTGCGACATGCTGTTCATCACCGCCGGCATGGGCGGGGGCACCGGGACGGGCGGGGCGCCGGTGGTGGCCCAGGTCGCCAAGGAGCTCGGCATCCTCACCGTCGCGGTCGTCACCCGGCCGTTCGAGATGGAAGGCGGCAAGCGCTCCCACGTCGCCGATCACGGCATCGCCGAGCTCGGCAAGTACTGCGACTCGCTGATCACCATTCCGAACCAGAAACTGCTCACCGTGCTCGGCTCGCAGACCACGCTCCTCGATGCGTTCAAGGCGGCCAACCAGGTGCTGCAGGGCGCGGTGCAGGGCATTGCCGAACTGATCACCCGTCCGGGTCTGATCAACGTCGACTTCGCCGACGTGCGTACGGTGATGTCCGAGACCGGCATGGCCATGATGGGCACCGGCACGGCGAGCGGCGAGGGTCGCGCGCGTTCGGCGGCCGAGGCGGCCGTGTCCTCGCCTCTGCTCGAGGACATCAACCTCGCCGGTGCGCACGGCATCCTCGTCAACGTCACCGCCGGCATGGATCTGTCGATCGGGGAATTCCAGGAGGTCGGTCAGATCGTCAAGGAGTTCGCCTCCGAGGATGCGACCGTGGTGGTCGGCACCGTGATCGACCCGGAGCTCTCGAACCTGGTGCGCGTCACCGTGGTGGCGACCGGGCTCGGGCGCCCGGCGGCCGCGACCGGGGCTCGGCCGGTGATCGGCGCGGTGCGCGAAGCGGCCGCTCCGCGCGAGACGCGGGCCGAGCCCCCGATGCGCGTGGTGCGCCGCGGTGCGCCCTCGAGCAGCGACTACGCCAAGCTCGATCGGCCGACCGTGCAGCGTCAGCGCGCCGTGGGTGACGGACTGCGCCAGGACATCCCCTCGGATGACCTGCTCGACATCCCGGCGTTCCTGCGCCGCCAGGCCGACTGAGCCGGTGCTGCTCCATCCCCCGGTGCTGATGGCCGCCGGGGGATGGAGCTGTGGCGCCGTGTCGCGCGATGCACGCGGCGTGGAATCCTTATCCCTCCAGGGTGTGGTGTGGGTCTGGAGCGCGAGACCGGGAGGCGTCTCAGCGCGCGGATTGGACGGATCGGGTGGAAGGATTCAGGCCGAGCACCTGGAAGTCGGCTTGAACAGGGCGGATCGAACTCTGCAGTATCGTTCGGCGGCCTGCGGATCTTCGAGCCGGCCAGCGTAGGGGGACGGAATTTCGCTCGGGATGTCCCGGGCGCAGGAAACTCGAGGCGGCGGGCGGGCTGCTGAGCGGCACAAGCGGTGTCACCGTCAGCTCGAGCAGGAGCGCCAGACCGGGAAGCGGCATCCGAATGAGGCAGGGCGTAAACGCCAACGCGAGCGTAAGCGGGAGCATGGAAAGGACCGCGATCCGGCCTCGAGTTCTGAGTCGCGACTTTTAATACATATCGTTAGGTGATATGCTTGGCCGTGATCGATGAAGCGCTGCGCCGTCTGCTCGACTTCGATCGCCGGCGATACTGGCTGGTGAATGGCTGGAGCATCCGATTCCGCGTCGCCGAGATCGAGGCCAGCACGCCGCGGCCCCACGGAATCAAGTATGCCTTCACGCTGCATGATCACGACGGGAGCAGGCTGTTGGGCTTCGACAACGCACACGGCCTGCCGCGCACGGAGACCTACGATCACCGGCACCGCTTCCGGCGCACCAAGCAGCTCGTCGCGTACGAGTTCCGGGGCGCCGATGAATTGATCTGCGATTTTTTTGCCGCGGTCGAGCAGGCCTGTAAGCGAGAAGACGTTCCGTTTGAGTTCGAGGCTGATGAGGTCGAATTAGAAGCAGAAGAGGAGGACGACGATGGCACGCAAGTCACTGAGTGAGCTGCGCGAGGAGATGCGTGCGGTGGCGCGTGGGGAACGGAAGGCTTCGCCCCTGCCCGCCGCTCCCTTGCTCGCCGCCCTCTCGCGCGAGGCGCTCGAGCTTCTGGCTGTTCTGTTGCGCAAGCACCCGGCGAGCGTGAGCGAGCTGGTGGAGTTGACCGGACGGGCACAGCCGAATATCTCCCGCTCCCTGCAACTGCTTGCCAGATACCGCCTGATCCAGCTTTCGCGGGAAGGGCGCGAGGTGCGAGCCGAGCCGATGGCCAAGGCCGTAAGAGTCGATCTGACAACGGGGACCTACGAGACCGAAGCGGCGGCCTGAATCCGGCCATCTCGGCGGGCTCGAGCGCTGAGCCGAACGGGAGAGGCGTCGTGGTCGCGGCTCACAAAGTGTTGGAGCTATTGACAACGCCATGATATGTTGGCGTTATCTCCAACATGCGGGCGCGACTGCTGGTCGATCAGCGGATCATGCTCTCCGACCATGAGTTCGCGGAGATCGTCGTCCGGGAACTGGCCGCGCCGCTGCGTGGCAGCGCGCACGATCTGAAGTATCGCCTGGCCTTCGTCGTGAACGGCGAGTGCGTCCTGCGTTACGGCAACGAGGCGGGCAAGGGCGATCACCGGCACGCCGCCGGCCGGGAGCGGGCATACCGGTTCGAGGGCATCGATGAGCTCCTGGCGGATTTTGAGCGAGATATGGCGAGGTGGCGCAATGAAGACCATGACTCTTGAGGTGCGCTCCCTGAAGGGCGCGTTGAACGAAGTAGCGAGTGCGGTAGGGAGCCGCAGGGTCATGAGCACAGCCCGGGTCAGTTTCGCCTCGGCCGAGCTCCTGTGGCAGGTACTGACCGCGAAGCGATGGGAGATCCTGAAGGCGATGACGGGCGTCGGCGTGCTCAGCATTCGCGAGATCGCCCGCCGGGTCGCGCGCGACGTGAAAGCCGTGCATGCGTTGCTGAACGCCGGCGTCACCAGCAAGACGCCCGAGGGGCGAATGGTTTTCCCCTACGATGCGATCCACGTCGATTTCGTGCTGAAAGCTGTCGCGTAAACACTTCGGCCAACGCACTGCGCTTCGACCACCCCGCGATGTGGGTCGAACCTACGGATGGGTGCACGATTGGCATTGCACTGGCGAAGACATTTCCGTCGAGGGCCGGCTGGCCGGTCGAGAGTGGGTCGGCCCTATGTCATTGAAGCCCATGCGTTCGCGACGCATGATCCCGGAATGATCGACGGGCCTTCATGGCCCGCCGTGGACGGAGGCCCGCAGCGCGTCAGTGGCGCCTGGGTGTTTCGCGGCACGCGCGTGCCGGTGGCCGCGCTCTTCCAGATTCTGCAAGACGGGGCGCAGCTGTCCGACTTTCTCGAGTGATTTCCCGGGGTGACGCGCGAGCAGGCCCGGCTCGTGCTCCAGCAGACCACCCATCTCCTGGGGGCCGCGTGAGTGTGCGTGCTGTTTGACCAGGGGACGCCACTACGCCTTCGCAAGCACCTCCCCGCACACTCAGTCCGCACGGCGTTCGAGCTGGACGGGTCGGTGCGCAAGAACGGCGAGCTGATCGCGCAGGCGGAGGCCGCCGGTGTCGCAGCACGGGTCATCACCGCCGGGACAGGTGAGTGCGCGGGTGACGGCTGACGTGCTGACGGGACGACGACACGACGCGGCGCAGTCCGCTGCGGCATTGAATGCGCCGCACTACGTCCTCGAGCCACCTGTAGCGCTGCGTATCGTGTGCCGAAGGGGTGCACTCCAGAGCCTGCGTGCCGCCGAGGACCGCGCGCATCTGCATGATCGTGCGCACCGACGCTGCGCTCCTGTCGAGCGCCCTCTCTCAGGAGGATCGATCCACCCCGCCCCACCCACCCCAGGGCGCGTCAGTGTCCTCGGCCGCTCCAGGCTCGCGGCTCCCGGGATGAAGACTCGTCGTGGAGTAAATGGAGCGGTTATGGTAGCGTAGCCGACCACGACCCACCCGGGGATTCGGCCCGTTTCGGGGTGTACCGGGTCCCCCACAGCACAGAAAAATCACTCATGGTTGGACAACGGACCCTGAAGAATTCGATCCGCGCGACTGGCGTGGGTCTGCACACCGGGAAGAAGGTGCTGATGACCTTGCGGCCCGGGCCGGCAGACTCCGGGATCGTCTTCCGCCGCACCGACCTGCCGGTTCCCTCCGAAGTGCGCGCTCACGCCGAGAACGTCGGCGACACCATGCTCGGCACGACGCTGTGCAAGGGAGCGGCGCGCGTCTCGACCGTCGAGCACCTGCTGTCGGCGTTTGCCGGTCTCGGCATCGACAATGCGGTGGTGGAACTCTCGGCGCCCGAAGTGCCGATCATGGACGGCAGCGCCGGTCCCTTCGTGTTCCTGCTGCAGTCGGCTGGCATCGAGGAGCTGAGCGAGCCGAAGCGCTTCATCCGCATCACCAAGCGGCTGCGCGTCGAGGACGGGGACAAGTGGGCGGAGTTCACCCCGTTCGATGGGTTCAAGGTCAACTTCGAAATCGAATTCAACCATCCGCTGTTCAAGCGGCGCGCACAGCGCGCCTCGATGGACTTCTCGACCACTTCGTTTCTGAAGGAAGTGAGCCGGGCGCGCACGTTCGGCTTCCTGCGCGATCTCGAGACGCTGCGCCAACACAACCTCGCGCTCGGCGGCAATCTCGACAACGCGATCGTGCTCGATGACTTCCGCGTGTTGAATGAGGACGGGCTGCGCTACGAGGACGAGTTCGTCAAGCACAAGATCCTCGATGCGATCGGCGATCTGTACCTGCTCGGGCATGGACTGATCGGGGAATTCAGCGGTTACAAGTCCGGCCACGGACTGAACAATAAACTGCTGCGCACGCTGCTCGCGGACCGCACGGCGTGGGAAGAGGTTGCGTTCGAGTCCTATGCCGACGCGCCGATTTCCTACCTCGAAGCCGCTGCGCTCGGCGGCTGACGGCCGCTCAGCGTTTCGGCAGAACGCGCACTGCCACCGTGCTCACCGGACGCTCCGAGCGTTCGATCTGCGGTTTCAACTCGATGAGTGCGTAGCGCAGACGCGCAGCCCACGCGGCTGAATCGGCAAACACCGTGAGCGCCCCGTCGCGCTCGACTGCGCCGGTCAGATGCGCACTCAAATCGCCCGGCAACTGCTGAGTCAACCAACTCTGCCAGTAGTTCTGACGCGTCTTCTGGTCGCGGATTTGCGACAACACGGGGGTGGCGCGCGCGAGTAGATCACCGAGGGCGCGCGGCGTGGCCGATTTTGTGAGGCCGGTCGAGCCGGCTCGCTTGTGCAGGGGGGGGAATTTCGGCATAGTCGCCCGCGCCGGGTCACAGACGACGCCCGGCTGACGGGTGAATTGTACAAGTACGGCATGATTGCGGGGGGTCCCGGCCCATGAGTGATACGGCTGAACAGAAGCGCCCGGCGCGCTCGATGCTCTCGCGCGCACTGCACGTCCTCGGCCGTTTCAACCCGCTGCGCGCACTCTCGCTGCGCACGGGCCGGCCCGGCATGAGCGTCGTGGTCTTCACCCGCGACGGGCGCTCGCGCCTGCTGAACCTGAATCTGCGTCACCCGCTGATGCTCGCCGTTGCCGCTGTGGCGATGCTGGCGGTGCTCGGCGGCGCATTCTCCTTCGGACTCGCGCTCGGCCGCGGCAGCAGCCACAACCTGGCGCTCGAGCAGGCCTCGCACTGGATGGATGTCCTCTCCACGCAGCGCGAGCAGCTCGCCGATCTGCGCGTGCAGATGAACGCCCGGGCCCGCGCGCTCGCGATCCAGGTCGGGGACCTGCAGGCGCACATGATCCGCCTCGATGCGCTCGGCGAGCGGCTCACCAAGATGGCGGGCCTCACCGGCGATGCGTTCGATTTTCGTCACCAGCCGCCGATTGGCGGGCCGGAGGCGCCCATGCCCGGCGGCGGCGCGGCCATGCCCGGTCTCGCCTCGATGATCGGCCGCCTGCAGGGTGAGGTCACGCTGCGGGCCTCGCAGCTCGCGGCGCTGGAGAACCTGATCCTCTCGCGCAAGCTGCATCAGGAGATTCGCCCCGAGGGCCGCCCGGTGCAGGTCGGCTGGGTGTCCTCGCCGTTCGGGCCGCGCATCGATCCGTTCACCGGCAAGCCCGGCTTCCATGAGGGCATGGACTTTGCCGCCCCCCTCGGCACACCGATCCATGCGGTCGCGGCGGGTGTGGTCACCTGGGCAGGCCCCATGGACGGGTTCGGCAACATGGTGAAGATCAATGACGGCGAGGGCTACTCGACGCTGTACGCACACGCCGAGAAACTGCTCGTGCACGTGGGCGAGACCGTCAAGCGCGGCGCGGTGATCGCGCTCGTCGGGGATACGGGCTGGTCCACCGGCCCGCACGTGCACTTCCAGGTCATGCGCGAAGGGCAACCGATCAATCCGGCCGGCTTCATCGGCCAGCCCACCATGACGCTCGCCCAGGTGATCAAGGGCCGCTGAGCGGCCCTGCGCCGATCCCCCTGCCGCGGCTCCTGCGGGGCCCCGCCGCCCTTGATTTGCGGCGCGGGCCACCCATTAGGAGCCAAAGGCCCGATTGCGTACAATAACCGGTTCCGCGGCGGCGCCTGCTTGAGAGGCGGCGGCCGCCCACCGATAGCGAATCAGGATCGTTAAGTTGCTCAATACCCTCAAACGCATCTTCGGCAGCCGCAACGACCGGCTCCTGCGCGGCCATGCCCGCTACGTCCGGGCCGCCAAGGGCTTCGAGGCGTCCCTGAAGGCCCTCGACGACGAACAGCTGCGGGCCAAGACCGAGGAATTCCGCACCCGCCTGCGCGAGGGCGCCACGCTCGACGATCTGCTGCCGGAGGCCTTCGCGGTCGTGCGCGAGGCCGCCTCGCGCACCCTCAAGATGCGCCACTTCGACGTGCAGCTGATCGGCGGCATTGCGCTGCACCAGGGGCGGATCGCCGAGATGCGCACCGGCGAGGGCAAGACGCTGGTCGCGACGCTGCCGGCGTACTTGAACGCCCTGCCGGGCGAGGGCGTGCACGTGGTGACGGTCAATGAGTACCTCGCCCAGCGCGACGCGGACTGGATGGCC
>JAKADE010000135.1 GCA_021820785.1 Pseudomonadota bacterium | reverse complement strand
GGAGAACGGCTTGACCGCCCAGTTGACGAACAGCGTCACGCCCATCCCGCGCCAGTGCTCGCGCACCGAGGCGAGTGCGGTGAAATCCACCTTCATCAGCATCGGCACGATCATCAACCAGATCAGCCCCGCCACCGGGAAATTGACCTCGGCGAGCTCGAGCGCGGCGATGTGCTGGAACACCCCGGGGGCGAACCGCCCGGCGAGCGTGCCGGCCGCCATGCACAGCACCACCCAGACACTGAGATAACGGTCGAAGCGGGACATCTCAACGCCTCGCCGGCGCGCACGCCGGGCTACAGGACTCATCCGCGTCGGGCGCCCCGAGGGTGCAGCACTTGGCGGTCAGGAACTCGATCAGCGTCGTCATGCGAGTGAAGTTCGGGCTGTAGTACAGGTGACGCCCCGCGCGACGGCTCACCACGAGCTCGGCGGCCATCAGCGTCTTCAGATGAAACGACAGCGTCGGCGCCGGCATGCGCAGACGGCGCGCGAGTTCTCCGGGGGTGAAGCCTTCCGGACCGCGCCGCACCAGCAGGCGGTACAGCCCGAGCCGCGGCTCTGAGGCGAGTGCACCGCACGCCGCAATCGCGTCCTCCGTTTTCATAGTTCCAATCATATCGAATTATTTTTGGTCCGGGAAGTCGCCCGCGCGCCGCGCCCTGCAGAGGACCCATGACATCTGTCACCCCCTTCCCCTGACAGGGGGCACTGCCGTGCACCACCCCGTGGCGTCACGCTGCACGCACCTAGTTCCCGCCCCGGAGCGATACTCATGCGCCCAGCCGTCCGTTCGAACCGTCCCGGTGAGGCCGCGCCGCTCGCAGCGCTGCACTCGGTGAGCAAGCGCTTCGGGGAGCATCTGGCGCTCGATCGATTCTCGCTCGAGCTCGTCGCCGGGCAGATCACCGCGCTGCTCGGACCGAACGGTGCCGGCAAGAGCACCGCGGTGCGAGTCCTGCTCGGCCTGACCCGCCCCGACAGCGGCCGCGCCGAGGTGCTCGGCCGCAACCCGCGCTCGAGCGACGCACGCACCGCGCTCGGAGCGATGCTGCAGGTTGCCCGCGCGCCGGATACACTCAGCGTGCGCGAACACATCGAGCTGTTCCGCAGCTACTATCCGCGCCCCCTGCCGACCGCCGAACTTCTGATGCGCACCGGGCTCGGCGCCCTCGAGCACCAGCGCTTCGGCACCCTCTCCGGCGGCCAGAAGCAGCGCGTGCTGCTCGCCCTCGCCCTGAGCGGCGATCCGGCGGTGGTCTGCCTCGATGAGCCCACCGTCGGACTCGACCCGCAGAGCCGGCGGCAGCTGTGGAACGAGATCCGCGCGCTCGCGACGGCCGGCAAGGCCGTGCTGCTCACCACCCATTACCTGGAAGAAGCCGACGCGCTCGCACACCGGGTCGTGCTCCTCGAGCGCGGCCGCACCGTGCGCAGCGGCACCCCGGCCGAGATCAAACACAGTGTCGCGGCCGGTCGCATCCGCTGTCGCACGCAGCTCGACCCGAGCGTCCTGCGCGCCCTGCCCACGGTCACCGCCGTGGAAGCGGACCGCGACGGCGTCATCCTCTTCGCGCACGATCCGCAGCGTGTGCTGCGCGAACTGCTGCCGCTCGATGAATCCCTCAGCGAGTTGGAAGTCAGTGCCGCGAGTCTCGAGGATGCGATCCTCGCCCTCGCACCGGCCGCCTGAACCCCCGGGTTCCGCCCTCGGAGTGTGCCCATGAATACCCTCACCCTGACCGAAGCCCCTGCCCGGCCGGCCGGCTGGCGGCTGCGCACCGTCGTGCGGGAGATCCAGTACGAGTTCATCCGCCTGGCGCGCAACCGCGTCTATGCCCTCTCCGTGCTCGGACTGCCGATCCTCTTCTATGCGGTGTTCGGACTCGGACAGCAGAACCCGCAGGCGGCGCTGTACCTGATCGTCGGCTACAGCTGCATGGGACTCGGCTCGGCGTGCCTGTTCGGCATCGGGCTCAGCATCGCCTTCGAACGCGCGCAGGGCTGGCTCGAGCTCAAATGGGCGAGTCCCATGCCGCGGCTGGCGTACCTCGCGGCCAAGCTGGTCGCGAGCGCGGTGTTCGCGCTGCTCGTGCTCGGGCTGCTCATCGCGCTCGGCCACTGGGCCGCGGGCATCACGATGACCCTCGGGCAGACGCTGCACCTCGCCGTGATCCTGCTGGTCGGGTCAGTCCCGTTCACGGCCCTGGGGCTCGTGATCGCGCTGTGGGTGCCGCCCAATGCCGGTGCGGGACTGATCAACCTGGTGTACCTGCCGCTGTGCCTGTTCTCCGGGTTCTGGATCCCGGTGGCGCAGCTGCCCCGCTGGATGCAGACCATCGCCCCGGCACTGCCGACCTACCACCTGGCCGAGCTCGCGCTCGCCGTGTTCCACTTCGCCCCGCGGCACGGGGCGCTCACGCATTGGCTGGTGCTCGCCGGCTTCAGCGCGTTGATGTTCGTCATCGCTTGGATTACGTTCCTGCTGAGCGACACGAGAAGCCCATGAGCGAACCGACGCGCACCGATACCGCCTGCAGGACACCGACCGATCAGCGCGGGGCGCTGATCAACCTGGTGTGGCTGTGCTACTCGGTATTCTTCTTCGTCCAGGCCGCCCAGAGCGGCACCTGGGAGGCATGGGTGACGACCACGCTGTTGTTCGCGTGCTTCCTCGCCCTGTATCTCGGTACGGCCCTCGTGGCCAGCTCGCGGCGCACCAAACGGCTGCTGGTCGCGGCCATGGGGCTGTTCGGCATCGGTGCCTACTGGATCAATGCCGGGGCCGGCGTCGTGTTCATCTACGTCGCCTCGTTCGCCAGCGCCGTCACCGACTCCGCACTCGTCGGCGGCCTCATCATCTCCGCCGCTGCGGCCGTGGCCGCCGGCGAGGGCTGGGTGCTGCAGTACAGTCCGTGGACCTGGGGCATCTTCGCCTTCTTCGCCGTGCCGTCCGGCATCAGCAGCCTGTTCTGGTCGCTGCGCGCGCGTGCCAATGCCCGGCTCACGCTCGCCCAGGAGCAGATCGAGCACCTCGCCCAGGTCGCCGAACGCGAGCGCATCGCGCGGGACCTGCACGACGTCCTCGGCCACACGCTCTCGCTGATCGTGCTGAAGTCGGAACTCGCCGGCCGGCTCATCAGTGCCGATCCGGCCCGGGCGCGCGGGGAAATTGCCGAAGTGGAGCAAACCGCCCGGCGCGCCCTCGCCGAGGTCCGCGAGACGATCAGCGGCTACCGGTGCGAGGGGCTCGCCGCGGAGCTCGCCCGTGCCCGGCAGACTCTTGCCCTCGCCGGCGTGCGCTTCGAATGCACCGATCCGCCGCCGCGACTCGCGCCGCTCGTGGAGAGCACGCTGGCGCTGATCGTGCGCGAGTGCGTCACCAATATCGTGCGGCATGCGCGCGCGGCACGCTGTTACCTCACCATCGCCTCGAGCCCCGAGCGCACGCTGCTCGAGATCAGCGACGACGGCCGCGGCGGCATCGAGCACGAGGGCAACGGTCTGCGCGGCATGCGCGAGCGGCTGGCGGCGCTCGGCGGACGCATTGCGATCGACTCGCAGCAAGGCACGCGGCTGCGCGTGGAAATCCCGGCGGTGGCCGCCCCGGCGAGTGCCTCATGAGTACGATCCGGGTGGTGCTCGCCGAAGACCAGGCGATGATTCTCGGGGCGCTCGCGGCGCTGCTGGAAACCGAGGCAGACCTGAAGGTCTGTGCGCGCGCCGCCAATGGGCGTCAGGCGCTCGAGGCGGTCGCTGCCGAGCACCCTGACGTCCTGGTCACCGACATCGAGATGCCCGAGATGACGGGACTGACGCTCGCGGCCGAAGTGCGCGCACGCCACCCGCAGACCCAGGTGGTGATCCTCACCACCTTCGCCCGGCCCGGGTACCTGCGCCGGGCGCTCGAGGCCGGCGCGCGCGGCTATCTGCTGAAGGACCGGCCCGCCGCGGAGCTCGCCAACGCCGTGCGCCGCGTGCGCCGCGGCGAGCGGGTCATCGATCCGGATCTCGCCGCCGAGGCCTGGGCGAGCGATCCGGATCCGCTCACCGAGCGGGAGCGGCAGATTCTCTGGCGCGCCGGCGAAGGCCGCTCGGGGGCGGAGATTGCCGCGGAGCTGTCGCTGTCGGAAGGAACGGTGCGCAATTACCTCTCCGAGGCGATCAGTAAACTCGGGGCGGCCAACCGCATCGAGGCGGCCCGCATCGCGCGGCAGAAGGGCTGGCTGTAACGCGAGATGAAGGTCTCGATGTCTTCAGAACCCATAGCGCAGACGCCCATCATCCGCCCAGTCGACCCGGAAGTTAAAGCACCGGGGTGGACGGAGTACCCATGAAGCAGCCGACGGTGTACGGATACTCCAAAGTCGCATCGTAGTGATACATCAGCGTCGGCTTGCCGTCCCACATCACCATGCTGGTCCGGCCATGACAGGAGTCAAGATTTGCATTGGTAAGCAAATTACCATTGCGATCCTTCTCGATGTAAATTCCAAATCCGTCGAACGCGTATCCTATCAGCGTCGAGGTATCCGCCCCACCGGCTTTCGACATCAAGCAGGACGGAACGTCGTGGTGATGATAAATCCCTTTTGACTGCGGGTGCCCGTCGCATGCCGCATCCAACACCTCATGAACGACTCCGTCTCGATCATCCGCATCAAGTGCATTGAACAACACTACTCCGTCGGCAAGTACGCCGATCGGCCCCATGGGCAGGCAAGTTGGATTTGTGGCAACTTGAGGCATTTGCGGGACCGAAACCGTGATATTTTGGCTGAGTATGCTATTGGGATTCGTGTCGTACACATATGCCGGATCGCTCGGCTGAATCGGAAAAATTCCCGTTCCGTGTCCTGTCGGAAGGTCGTTCGTATACAAGACCCGCTGAGTACCGGTGAGCGTCACAGTGAATTTTGCATTCGACCAGCTTACGTTCCCCTCCACATGAGCCTTGGACTGGGAGTCCCATGTGTTCGTCGTCGTATTGACCCATGGGAGCTGCGACAGACTTCGTCCACCGGGCTTGCTCGCCGTGTAGCAGGCGTAAACGTATCCCACTTGTGGGGTTGTCGTCGTGACTTGCCCATCACCGATTGGAATCGTGGTCGGAGAAATAGGATTGATCGAATCGGGAACCGAAACAGAATAGGGCACATCATCAATTGGCGTCTGAGCAGCCTGCGATGTCGCTACGACAGCGCCGGATGCCGCTGTCGCTGCAGGTGATGAAATGGCGCTCGATGGGGAAGAACTGGATCCGCCGCACGCGCTTGCAATGATCGCCCAGGATAGAGCCAGGGTGATAAGCATCGGCAGAGCTGTCCGGGATTGATTTGACATCTTGCATCCGGTGTGAAAACGCTCGGTCCATATTATTTATCGGAAGGTCAGCATAGAGACTGTAAGGATTTGTGCAGGGCCAGAGCGTGAAGCGGTCGGAAGCTCGGATGCTCTGCGAAATGGTCGCATGGCGGCTTCGCGCTTGCTGACACCGTGGACGAGCTCCTTCGACCGAGACCCAGTGGCGTCACCAGGCGACGGCATCGATTGGCACGCTGCGCGCGGAGCATTGTGACGTCATTCGACGGAGTCGGCCCGAAAGTCGAGGTCACGGACGGCGCGCGAAGACTCCGGTCTTCATCGCGCTGCGGGGCGCGAAAGTGCAGTCTGGGGCTTGGAGTGTTGCAGCCATGACTCCACGTGGCACCCAACGCCACCGGGCCGCTGGCATGCCGTGAACGTTATTCCGGCATGCACAGGCTGGTTCTTTATTCCTCGCCGAGATTCGCACCCATGTTATGCTCAGGTGGCCCGAGTCTACGGAGTCCGCTCGCGTGATCGTCGTTGAGCACCTAACGCGCAAGTTCGGCGAATTCGTGGCCGTCCATGACATTTCCTTCCAGGTCGAGCGCGGCGAAATCTTCGCCTTTCTCGGCCCGAACGGCGCCGGCAAGACCACCACCATCAAGATCCTCACCACGCTTCTCGCCCCCACCTCGGGTACGGTGCGCATCGACGGTCTCGATCCCACCCGCCAGCCCACCGAAGTGCGCCAGCGCATCGGCATCGTGTTTCAGGACCCGAGTCTGGATCAGAACCTCTCGGCCTGGGAGAACCTGGAGCTGCACGGTGCGCTCTATCACGTGCCGCGCAAGGTGCGTCGGGAGCGCATGCAGGCGCTCTTGACGCTGTTTGGGCTGTGGGACCGGCGCGAGGAACTCGTCAAGCAGTACTCCGGCGGCATGATGCGGCGGCTGGAGATCGCACGCGGGCTGCTGCACACCCCGAAGATCCTGTTTCTCGATGAGCCCACGCTCGGCCTCGATCCGCAGAGCCGCAACCAGCTCTGGGGCCACGTGAAGCGCCTGAACCAGGACGAGGGCGTCACGGTATTCCTGACGACGCACTACATGGACGAGGCCGACCGCGTCGCCGGACGCATCGCCATCATCGACCACGGCCGGATTGTCTCGCTCGGGACGTCGGCGGAGCTCAAGGCGAGCACCGGCTCGGCGACCCTCGAGGAGGCGTTCCTCGCCCTGACCGGCACCGAAATCCGCGAGGAGAGCGGGACCACGATGGACCGCATGCGCATGGCGGCGCGCGCGTGGCGCGGCCGCTGAGGAGAGACGGATGGGTGCGATCTACGTGTTGTGGCTGCGCGAACTGAAGCGCTACTTCCGCTCCCGGGTGCAGATTGCGGCCTCGCTCGGCCAGCCGCTGCTGTACCTGCTGGCCCTCGGCTACGGCCTCTCCCCGGTGTTCCGCCGCGGCGGCGAAGGCAACTACCTGCAGTTCGTCGCGCCGGGCGTGATTGCCATGACGGTGCTGTTCTCCTCGCTGTTCTCCGGCATCCAGCTGATCTGGGACCGGCAGTTCGGCTTCCTGAAGGAGACGCTGGTCGCACCGGTGCCGCGGCTGCACATCATGATCGGGCGCACCTGCGGGGCCGCCACCACCGCACTGATCCAGGGGCTGCTGGTCGCGGCGGTGGCGGTCGCGGCCGGCTTTCGTCCCGTGGGCGTGGGCGGATTGCCGCTCGGGTTCGCATTCCTGGCACTGATCGCGGTGGTATTCACCGCTGTCGGCACCACCGTCGGCTCCACCCTGCGCGACATGCAGGGTTTCCAGATGGTGATGAACTTCCTCGTGATGCCCATCTTCTTCCTCTCCGGCGCCCTCTATCCGCTTCAGCACCTGCCGGTGGCACTCGCTGCCCTCACCCGCATC
>JAKADE010000134.1 GCA_021820785.1 Pseudomonadota bacterium | reverse complement strand
CTATGCGGTCGGCCTCGGTGCGCTGGCTCTGTGGCTGTACGCCCATCTGCGCACCGCCGGGCCGGCCGAGACCCAGCGCCCGACGCTCATCGTGCCGGCGGCGAATCTGCTCGCTTACCTCTTCGGTCCGGTCGCGCTCACCCAGCCCTCCTGGCTCGTCGTGTCGGTTGCCGTGGTGGCGGTGCTCCTGATCGAGGGGCGCGAGACGCTGCACCGGGCGGTGCGCCAGCTGGCCCGCGAGGAGATCTACACCCTCGGCAAGTTCCTCATCCTGGTCGGCATCATCCTGCCGCTGGTGCCGGATAGGCCCGTGGTGGCCGCCACCCCCATCACGCCGTTCGAAGTGTGGCTGGCGCTGGTGGCCGTCTCGAGCCTGTCCTACCTCAGTTACCTGCTGCAGCGCTATCTGCCACACCGCGGCACGCTGGTGCCGGCGATTCTCGGCGGGGCGTACTCCTCGACGGCGACCACCGTGGCGCTGGCGCGCGAGCAGAAGGCTGCCGGCGCCGCACGACCGGAGATCACTGTCGGGATCATCGTCGCCACGGCGGTGATGTATCTGCGCATCGATCTCGTCGTGGCGCTGTTCAACCGGCCCGTGGCGTGGATCCTGCTGCCGAGGGTGCTCGTGCTCGCGGCGATCGCTGGTGCGATCGCGCTCGTGCAGTGGTGGCGCCGCGGCCCGGAGCCGGCCACCGCCAGCGGCGCGCTGCCGACGATGAACCCGCTGCAGCTTCCGGCGGCGGTGACCTTTGCGGTGCTGTTCATCGTGGTTGCGCTCGCCTCCAGCTGGGTGCGCAGCCATTTTGGCAGTCCCGGGATCTATGCCCTCGGTGGCATCGCGGGCGTGTCGGACATCAACCCCTTCGTCCTCAGTCTCGCGCAGGGCAGCGTCGCCGGCATGCCGGCGGCCGGGATCGGCGCGGCGATTCTCATTGCGGCCGCCTCGAACAACATCATGAACGGACTGTATGCGCTCGCTTTCGGCGGCGTGCGCCCGTGTCTGCGCGCCTCCCTGGCGCTCTTTGCGACGGCGGCGGTAGGACTGGTGCTCGCGTTTCTGACGCTGCCGCGCTGAGGCAGGCGGCGAAAGCGTCATGTTCAACACGACGCAGGATGGCCGAAGCGTCCACCCAGCACGCGTCACCGCCGCACGATAGGATCGCAGCGCAGGCAAGACGCTCGCTCACGGGCGGGTGACTGCGCCCCGAGGGCACAGCCACCACTCACCGTCGCTCGCCTTCATCGCAGCAGCGAAACGGAGTCGGGACGGAATGCAACACACAGCGATTCTGCAGGCTGTGTGCGACGGCAGGGGACCGTAGAGTCTCGCTGAACGCGCCGCTGGCGCGTATGGGCCAGCGCACCGGTCTCCTGCATTTGCCCTGCCGAACGGGGCGCGCGCCGCTACCCTGGGGTCCCCTAGATCTTTGGATGAACGCTGGGCGAGTTCACGGCTACGTCCTTGGATCTACCTTCGCCCACATCCTCCGATCGACTGCACAAGCGCAACGCGTCGGAGTATCCGTATGGGGCGGCCCGGCTGCGGCGCATGCGTCGCAGCACGAGCGTACGCGCTGCAGAGCATCCCATTTCGGCCCGACGCCAGCCTGAGCATGTGCGGACTTCAGCTCAACAACCTCCTGCGACCGTGCCGTCTGCGGATTGGCACCTCGGCATCCGCACCGCGGCGGGCGATCCCGTGAGCTCCCCTCGACTCCACGGCGTTCGGCTGCTGTGTGTCGGGGGGGAGGATCACCAGCTGCGTGTACCCTTTCTGTTGGCGCTGCGCCGCGCCGGGCTGAGCGTGGCGGCAGCCGGCACCGCAGATCCGGCGCCCTTCGCGGCCGCAGGCATCGACTACTGGCCGATTCACTTCAAGCGGTACGTCAATCCGCTGAACGACTGGGATGCCATCCGAGAGCTCCGGGGGCTGTTGCAACAGACCCGACCGCACATCGTGCAGAGCTTCGACACCAAGCCGAATGTACTCGTGCCGTGGGCCGCCCGTGAGCTGTCCGGGATCCGCATCGTGCGCACCATCAACGGTCTGGGCTGGACGTACTCATCGCACTCGCCTCTGGCGCTGGCGCTGCGCCCCGTGCAGCGTGCATTGCACCGGTACGCGATGAGCAGCAGCGCTGCGATCATTTTCCAGAACCGCCGCGACAAGCAGTATTTCGAGCACGCCGGCTTGGTGAGGCCCCACCAGGCAGTCTTGATTCCGGGCTCCGGGATCGATATTGCTCAGTTCGATCGTGCCATCTCCGAGGGGCGCACGGCACCGCAGTTGCGTCACGCACTGGGCCTCGCCCACTGCGAAGTCGTGATCACGGTCACCCGCCTGACGCGCCAGAAGGGAATTCCGACACTGCTCGAAGCCGCCGCGAGAGTGCATCAGGTGCGCCCGACCGCGCGCTTCTTACTCGTCGGTCCGCGCGAGAGCGAAGGTGTGCTCGCGGTGAGCGCGGCGCGGATCGATCGGCATGCCGGATACGTCACGGCAACTGGGCCGCGCACTGACGTTGCGGCGCTGCTGCGGATGGCCGATGTCTTTGTCTTTCCGACCGAATACCGTGAAGGCGTGCCTCGCGCTCTGCTCGAGGCCGCACTCGCCGGGCTGCCCCTCGTCGCAACCCGCATGCCGGGCTGCGAAGACGTCGTGCGTGACCGGTGGAATGGGCGATTGGTTGCGCCACGGGCGTCGCGCGAACTGGCCGAAGCAATCCTAGATGTGCTCTCGGATCGTCCAGCTGCACATGCGATGGGCGCGCGTGCATCGGAATTCGTGCGTGCGCACTTTGGGCTCACCCTGACCGTTGCGCGCTATTGCGACGTTTATCGAACGGTACTGGCAGCGCGCACACGGCCCGACACTCCTGCTGCTGATCGCACGTCGGGCGGCGCACGTGAGTCATTCACGCCATGAGTGACGCCATTGCCGGGGAGCACCCCAGAACTCTTTCGAAGCGCTCACTGATGTGCTCGTGGACAGGCTAGACCGATGTGCGGCATCGCAGGCATCTTTCTGGTTCCCCACCGGTCGAGCCCGTCCGCTTGGGATGCGCTCCCGAGGATGCTGGAGACCTTGCGGCATCGAGGACCGGATGGCGCGGGCGCGTGGATTGATCGGCCGGCGGGCATCGGTCTCGGGCACCGGCGTCTCGCCGTCATCGATCTCGGCGACACCGGACGCCAGCCCATGTGCTCGCGCTCCGGACGGCTGATCACCTCGTTCAATGGCGAGATTTACAACTTCCGCGAACTGCGAGCGGAGCTCGTAGCGCACGGCTGTGAATTTCTCGGCAGCGGCGACACGGAGGTAATGCTGGCGGCCTTCGAGTGTTTCGGCATGGAGGCTGCGCTGCGCCGCTTCTGCGGCATGTTCGCGATCGCGTTGTGGGACCGCACGGCGCGCGAGTTGCACTTGATGCGCGATCGAATGGGCAAGAAGCCACTGTATGTCACGCTGGTCAGCGGCGCGCTGGTGTTCGCATCGGAGCTTCGAGCGTTGCGCGCTTTCCCCGGGTTTGAGGCGCAGATCGATCCGACTGCCGTGCTCGCCTTGCTGCGCTACGGCTGGATTCCTGATCACCTGTGCATCTGGCAGCGCGTATTCAAAATACCCCCGGGGACGCGGCTCACGGTGTCGGCGCGCGATCTTACCGAACACAGCGCCGAGCAGCTGCGCTCGCAGGTCAAGCCGTGGTGGTCGCTGCGGGAGGCCGCAGAGGCGCCTCGTGCGGCGGCGCTGCCGGAGGGCGAGCGCGCGCTTGCGGCTGAGTTGCATGATTTGCTGCGCACGGCAGTGGCGCAGCGCATGGTGGCCGACGTGCCCGTGGGCGCATTGCTGTCCGGGGGCGTTGACAGCACCACGGTCGTAGCCCTCATGCAAGCACACTCGGGTATGCCGATACGCACCTTCACGGTTGGCTTCGCAGAAGCCGGCTACGACGAGGCCGCCGCCGCTTCGCGTGTGGCAAACCACCTGGGTACGGATCACACGACGCTGCGCGTGTCGTCCGCCGAGGCGCAGTTGCTCATCCCGGAGCTGCCGCAGATCTGGGACGAACCGTTCGCCGACGAATCGCAGATCCCCACCTTTCTCGTCTCGCGCCTCGCGCGCCAGCACGTCACCGTAGCCCTCTCCGGTGACGGCGGAGATGAATGTTTCGGCGGCTATCGGCGTCACATCATGGCGGCCCGCCTCGAGACGCTGTTGAATCTTCCCCGGCCGCTGCGCCGGGCCGGCGCGGCGGCCCTGCGAGGGTTTCATGCCGTCGCCGCGGGCATCGCGCTGCGCGCATTTCCCGTTCCGCCGCTGCTGCGGCGCTCTCTCTCAGGCCGGGATCTGGACAAGCTTGCGCTGCTGCTGTCCGCAGGCGATGAGAGCGAACTGCACCAGAACCTGCTGTCGGTGACCCGATGTCCCGCGGTGCGGCAGCAGCCACCGATGGCCGAGCGTATCGATGTGCCCGCCGGCGATCTGTCGAGCCGTCTGATGTATCGGGACCTCCTACGCTATCTGCCCGGTGACGTCCTGGTGAAAGTCGATCGCGCCAGTATGGCGGTTGCACTCGAAGTGCGCAGTCCGCTGCTCGATCATCGGGTGGTGGAGTTTGCCCTGCGTCTGCCGCCGCACATGAAAGTGCGTGGTCACCAATCGAAATGGCTGCTTCGGCAGGTGCTCCGTCAATATGTGCCGCAGGAGTGGATGGCACGACCCAAGGCTGGCTTCGACGTCCCGATCGGCGCGTGGCTCGCCGGTCCGCTTCGCCCTTGGGCGGAGGATATCCTCGCCACGGGGCGCCGGTCCGATGAAGGGGTCCTGGATCAACAGCGCATCGCCCAGGTCTGGCACGAGCATCTCAGCCGTCGGGCCGATCACGGACAGGCGCTTTGGGCGGTCCTGATGTTCCAGGCGTGGCGGGCGGCGCAACCTGCCGCGCCCGTCACCGCCCTTGAACCGGTCAGTGTCGGAGCCGCCTGAATGAATTTTTCCTCCCTAGGGGCGCACGGCAGAAAACTCTGGGCGAGGGTGCGCGGCCGGTCCGCCCGCCCAGTGCGAAGGGCCGTCCGCGGGCGCGCGGGAACCTGGCGCGCCGGTGACTCTCGAGACGGTGTGACGCTGCGGACGCTTCTTGAGGTTCTGGGCCGGCGTTCGCGTCTGATCGGTAAGGTCGTCCTCGCCGGTGCGATCGGCGTTGCGGCCCTCGCGTGGCTCATGCCTGCGCGCTACACCGCCACAGCGCAGGTCATCATCGAGAACGCACCGCGAGGGCCGGGATCGGCCGCCCTGGGACCGGATCAGGCGAGCATACAAACCGAGGTCACCGCGATCTCATCGTACGATCTGCTGGCGAAAGTGGTCGGGCAATTGGCTGCCGATCCGGCATTTCGCCACATCGAACGTCGCGGCGCAGCCCCCATCCCCGATCTCGCCGTGAGCGCAGACCGAGCGCGAGTGGTCAGCCGATTGAAGAAGCATCTGCAGGTCTTTCAGGAACACGGCTCGCATGTCGTATCCATTGCCTACACGTCCCGCAACCCCGCCGAGGCGGCGGCCATTGCCAACCGGATTACTGCCTACTATCTGGCCACGGGCGGTGTTCAATCCCGTCTCGCGAGGAATCAGGTGCTCGCGGTTCTAAAGCCGAAGCTCGCCGAGCTGCGCAGCGAATTCCAATCCCGACAGGCGGCAGTCGGCGCCTATGAGGCCGCGCACGGGGAGGATGCTTACCAGAGCAACGTCCTCGATCAGGAGTTTGCCCATCTCAACGGCCAACTGTCGTTGGCGCAGGCGAAGCTGGCCGCGAGCCGGGCCCGCTATGCAGCACTTTCGGCACTGCGCGGGGCGCACGGAGATTGGCGGCACCTGCTCTCAGGGCTCGACATGCGGGGCCTGTTCGAACTGCACGAGCAGGCCGCGGCGGTGCTCGCGGGGCGTCAGCAGAGCATCTATTTCGCCCCCCCTGCCGCTGCATCAGTCGCCGCTGAGTCGTCCACGCTAGCCCCCCTGCGCGCGAAGGTGAGGCGGGAGCTCGATCAGGATGTGCTGAAACTCTCCAGCGACGAGCGCGTGGCGGTTGCGCAGCGGGCTGCCGTGCAGGCGCGTCTCAGGGCGGTCCGTGCGGTGAGCGACGATCGACAACTGCACAGCTTGGTCGCCGCCGCCGCCGGCGCACAGCAGCGGTATCAGCGGCTGCTGCAACACCGCAACCGATTGCTGGAGCAAGCCGATGATGTGCTTGCGCCGGCCCGGCTGCTCACGTGGGCGCCGGTCCCGCAGCGGCCGAGCTCTTTGAGCCCGGCGCTGCTCATCGGGCCGGCGCTGGTGGCATTCCTTGTGCTCGGTGGTCTGGCTGCGCTATGGCGCGATCAGCTGGATCAGGGCATATACGACGAGGATGACGTCGCATCGGTCCTCGGCCTCCGGTGCGCCGGTTTCATCCGCAAAGCGCGTGACATGTCCCTTGGTGGCGAGATCGCGAGGACGCGTTTCACCGGCCATTGGCAGGAGCTGCGGGCAATCATGGTGTCGTTGCAGCTGGTGCGCCAGAGACGCCACAAGCCGCAGGTCATCCTAGTGACCTCCAGCGTCGCTGGCGAAGGCAAGAGCACGCTGGTGCGCGGACTCGCGGCGTGCGAAGCGGCCGCCGGCAGCAAGGTACTGTTGCTCGACTGCAATGAACGGATGGCGACGGAATTTGCACCGCAGCCTACGGTGAGCGTGGCGGGGCAGGGAGCTCCCGGCACGGTACTCCCGCACGAGCACGCGTTGACGGAGCTGATCCCGGCCCCGACGGGAGAGGGACTCGACTACCTCCCGATTGAGCACGGCTCGGCGGTACAGCCTTCGGTGCGGCTTTCCATCAAGCGGATGTCCGGGCTTTTGAAGCGTTTCCGCTCCGACTACGATCTGATCCTTATCGATAGCGCTGCGGTGCTCGAGTACCCCGAGGTGCGGTTGCTCGCGGCGCTCGCGGATCAGATCCTCTTCACGGTGCAGTGGGGCAAGACGCGCCGCGACGATGCGTGTGCCGCGCTCGATCTGCTGCGCACGTGCGGCCCGAACGGTACGGAGACGAAGGCGGCGATCTGCGTTGCGATCACCCAATGGGACGCCGGCGGCTCGGCCGGCAGGATGCTGGAGTAAACGTGATGACGGATGGACAGGAGCGCAGCGATTGTTCGATTCCCGGCCCTTCCTGCGCTGCGCACGCAATGGACGGCC
>JAKADE010000133.1:6333-7236 GCA_021820785.1 Pseudomonadota bacterium | reverse complement strand
CCACTCGGTGCGCGAGCGCTCGAGGAAACGCAGGTAGTTGGCATAATAAACGATGCCGCCGCCGTCGGTGTCCTCCCAGTAGACCCGCGCCGGCCAGCTGAACTCGCTCATGGATTCTCCTCAAACAGCGTCAGGGGCCCGGCGAGCCGCTCCGGCGGCGTGCGACCGAAGTGCTCGTAGGCGCTGCGCGTGGCCATGCGGCCGCGCGCGGTGCGCACCAGGAAACCCTGCTGGATCAGAAACGGTTCGATCACGTCCTCGAGCGTACCGCGCTCCTCCCCGACCGCCGCTGCAATGCTCTCGATGCCCACCGGGCCGCCGTCGAACTTGTCGATGACGGTGGTGAGGAGCTTCCGATCGAGGGTGTCGAATCCCTGCGGATCGACCTCCAGCAAATCGAGCGCCGCTTCGGCCACGGCCGCAACGATACGCCCGTCTGCCTTAACCTGAGCGTAATCGCGCACCCGGCGCAGCAGCCGGTTGGCGATGCGCGGGGTGCCCCGGGCGCGCTCGGCGATGCGCCGCGCCCCGACGGCATCGATCGGCACGGCGAGGATGGCGGCGGAGCGGCGCACGATGTGCTCCAGGTCGTCCACCGCGTAGAACTCCAGACGCTGCACGATGCCGAAACGGTCGCGCAGCGGCGAGGTCAGCAGCCCGGCGCGCGTGGTGGCCCCGACCAGCGTGAAGGGCGGCAGGTTCAGCTTGATCGAGCGAGCCGCCGGGCCCTCCCCGATCATGATGTCGAGCTGGCAGTCCTCCATGGCCGGATAGAGCACCTCCTCGACCACCGGGGAGAGCCGGTGGATCTCATCGACGAACAGCACGTCGCGCGGCTGCAGGTTCGTCAGGATGGCCGCGAGGTCCCCGGGCCGCTCGAGCACCGGACCTGAGGTCTGGCGC
>JAKADE010000133.1:0-6323 GCA_021820785.1 Pseudomonadota bacterium | reverse complement strand
CACGCCGAGCTCGGCCGCGACGATGTGCGCCAGCGTCGTCTTGCCGAGCCCCGGGGGGCCGAACACCAGCACGTGATCGAGCGCCTCGCCGCGCTGGCGGGCCGCGCCGATGAAGATCTCGAGCTGGGCGCGCGCCTTGGGCTGCCCGACGTACTCGGCGAGCCGGCGCGGACGGATGGCCTTGTCGGCCGCCTCGTCCTCACCGCTCGCCTGTGCGCTGACGATGGCCCGTTCGAAGTCCATGCGCTACTCCCGCACCGCACTTTGCAGTGCGCGGCGGATCAGCTCCTCGGTCGAGTGCGCCTCGCGCCCGGCGTTCTTCAGGAGCCGGCTCGCCTCCGGCGGCTTGTAGCCGAGCGCAATGAGCGCATCGAACGCCTCGGTTTCGGCCTCGCTGCCCGCCACCGGCGCCGGCCGCTCGAGTGCACCAGCCTCGATCCGATCCCGCATCTCGACCACCAGCCGTTCGGCGATCTTGCGTCCGATGCCGGGCACGCGGGTGAGCGCGCTCACGTCGTGGTCGTGCACGCACGCGGCAAACGCCTCGACGCTCAGTCCCGAGAGCAGTGCAAGCGCGATCTTCGGGCCGACGCCCGAGACCTTGATGAGATCGCGAAACAGCCGCCGCTCGGGCTCGGTGCCGAACGCGTACAGCACGTGCGCATCCTCACGCACCACCAGGTGCGTCAGCAGGCGCACCGGCTCACCCACTGCCGGCAGGTGCAAGTACGTCGACATGGGCGCTTCGAGCTCGTAGCCGAGACCGCCCGCCTCGACCGTGAGGTGCGGGGGCGTCTTGGCCACAATCTGTCCGCGAATCGAGCCGATCATCAGGTCGTGCCGCTCCCGTTGGGCGCCGCGCCGTGCGCGGCGGCAAGCCGCGCCATCGGGCGCGAGTGCGCATGGCACAGCGCCACCGCCAGCGCATCGGCGGCATCGGCGGCGAGCCGCTCCTCGAGCGACAGCAGCGCGCGCACCATGTGCGCAACCTGCCGCTTCTCCGCGCCGCCGGAGCCGACCAACGCCAGCTTGATGGCGCGCGGAGCATACTCGAATACCGTCACGCCGTGGGGCACGGCACACAACGCCGCGCCGCGGGCCTGGCCGAGCTTCAGTGCGCTGTCGACGTTGCGGTTGACGAAGACGCGCTCGACGGCCACCTCCGCCGGCTCGTGCCGCGCGATCAGCTCGGTGAGCTGCTCGAAGATGCGCCGCACGCGCACCGCGAGATCCTCGGCGCCGGGCACGGCGATGCACCCGTGCGCCAGATGACGCCACTGGCCATCGCGCCATTCGATCAGCCCGAATCCCGTGATCCGCGAACCCGGATCGAGTCCGAGCACCCGCAGCCCGGCGCGCTCGGCCGCCAGCACCGGCGGGGGCGCCACGGCAGCGGTACGCTGCGGATCAAACGCTCGCCAGGCTCGGGTCGGATATCGCGACATTCGAATACACGCAGCGCACGTCTTCGACCTGCGCGAGTGCCTCCAGCAATTCACCCACGCGCCGCGCCGCCTCCGCGGGCAGCGCCAGTCTCTCCGCCACCCGCTCGCTCACCGCCGCGGCGCTCGGCACCCAGCCGGCGCGCGCCAGCGCGAGCCGGACCGCCTCGAATTCCTGCGGATCGGTGCGCACTTCGAGTTCCTCGGGGTCGACGGCGCTGACGCGTTCGGCACCGGCGGCGTACGCCACGGCCGCGAGATTCGCCGGATCCGTCGCCGCAAACCGCATCCAGCCCACCCGGTCGAACAGGTAGCTCACCGCGCCCTCGGCGCCGAGAAAGCCGCCGTGCGTGCGGAACACCCGCCGCAGCACCGTGCGCAGCCGCTGCGGATCGGCCGTCAGGCACTCGAGCAGCACCGCAGCGCCTCCCGGGCCGTAGCCCTCGAAGCGCACCTGCTGCATACCGGACGGATTCAACACCATGTGAAAATATACAGTCCCGCGGCGGCACGGCACAACCCCGAAGGCCGCCCCGGTTTCTGCCCCCGCCGGCCTGTGGCTATGATAGCCAGTCACCCGGCCTCCGGCATCGACGCCCTCGTGCAGACCACGCAGCACTGCCCGCCCGCCCTGCTCGCCTCGATCGGCGCACTGCGCGATGCCCTCGCCGCCGGCGGCATCGCGCCGGCGGCGCTCGAGCGCAGCGCCGAGGCGGCCGCAATCGTCGGGGCCCTGACGGAAGATGCCGATCTGGCGCACGCCGTGGTGCTCAAGCCCGTGCTGACCGCCACCGACGCGCCACCCAAGGCGCTTGCGCCGCTGGCGAGCCCCGACGCCTGGAGCGCCGCCGCCGCCCTGTCGAAATTCGCCGAGATCGGCCTGCCGCAGCACTGGTCACCGCAGCAGGGTCTGGATGCCCGTCAGGCCGAGACGCTGCGCAAGATGCTGCTCGCGGTGGTGAGCGACCCGCGGCTGATCCTCGCCCGGCTCGCCGAGCAGCTCACGGCGCTGCGCCACGCGCGCACCCTGCCCGCCGAGCCGCGCCGGCGCCTGGCGCTCGAAACGCGCGCCATCTTCGCCCCTCTCGCCAACCGGCTCGGCATCTGGCAGCTGAAGTGGGAGCTCGAAGATCTCGCCTTCCGCTACCTCGAGCCGGCCGCCTACCGGCACATCGCCGCGGCACTGAACGAGCGGCGGCGCGACCGGGAAAACTACATCGAGGCATTCTGCGCCGCGGTGCGCGCGGCGCTTGCGCAGAGCCACATCCGCGCCGAGGTGTACGGCCGGCCGAAGCACATGTACAGCATCCACCGCAAGATGCAGCGCAAGCACCTCGCGTTCGAGCAGCTCTTCGACGTGCGCGCCGTGCGCATCGTCGTGGAGTCGATTCCCGACTGCTATGGCGCACTCGGCGTCGTGCACGGCCTGTGGCGCTACATCCCGGGGGAGTTCGACGACTACATCGCCACGCCCAAGGGCAACTTCTACCGCTCCATCCACACCGCGGTCATCGGTCCCGAGGGCAAGAGCGTGGAGGTGCAGATCCGCACCCGCGAAATGCACGAGCACGCCGAACTCGGCGTCGCGGCGCACTGGACTTACAAGGAAGGCAGCGCCCCGGACCTGCACTACCAGCGCAAGATCGAGGCGGTACGCCGGCTGCTCGAGCCGATCGGCGCCGAGGGCACGGACAGCGAGCGCGAATTCCTCGAGCAGGTGAGCACCGAGCTGTTCCAGGACCGCGTCTACGCCCTGACGCCCAAGGGCGAGGTCATCGACCTGCCGCACGGGGCCACGCCGCTCGATTTCGCCTACACCGTGCACACCTCGCTCGGGCACCGCTGCCGCGGCGCGAAGGTCAACGGGCGCATCGTGCCGCTCACCCAGACGCTCGCGAACGGCGAGATCGTCGAGATCATCACCGCCAAACAGGACGGGCCGAGCCGCGACTGGCTCGCCCCGGAACTGGGCTACCTCGCCTCGGCGCGCAACCGCGCCAAGGTGCGTGCCTGGTTCCGCAAACTCGATGCGGCCGACAACCGCGGCGCCGGGCGCACGATTGCCGAGCGGGAGCTGGCGCGACTCGGCGTCTCGGCGGCCCAGCTGCCGGAGCTGATCGGCGCGCTGAGTGCGCGCGACACCGAACACCTTCACCAACTGCTCGGCGAAGGGGAGATCACCGTCGCGCAGCTCGAGCGCGCCGTGCAGCGGCTGACACCACGCCCGGAACTGCCGCTGCCGGCTCCCCGGGCCGTGCGCCCGGCGCGCGGCGGCTCACCGGTGGAGATCGAGGGCGTGGGTGATCTGCCGGTCACCCTGGCGCGCTGCTGCGCGCCGATCCGGCCGCAACCGATCGTCGGCTACGTCACCGTCGGGCGCGGCGTGACAATCCATCGGCGCGGCTGCCCGGGTTTCGCACGCATGCGTGCGGTGCGCCCCGAGCGGGTGCTGCAAGTCGAGTGGAGTTCGGGCCAGCCGGCGGAACTGCCGGTGCAGATCGCCGTACACGCCTACGATCGGCGCGGGCTGGTGCGGGATCTGACCGATGTCGTGGCAGTCGAGCGACTGAGCATCCAGGGGATGACCACGACGACGGATGCAGCCGCGGGGACGGCCGACGTCGCGCTCACCGTCGCGGTCGGAGACGAGGCGCAGCTGCATCGGCTGCAGCAGCGCCTCGGAGCCGTCTCGAACGTGATTTCGGTGCGGCGCGCCGGCTAGCGGTTGATCGAGTCGATCGCGCGCTTGTCCGCCGCGAGTGCCGCCTCGTGCAGCGCCTCGGAGAGCGTCGGGTGCGCATGGATGGTGCGCTGCAGATCCTCGCTGCTCGCCGAGTACTCCATGGCGAGCACGGCCTCGGCGATCAGCTCGCCGGCCATCGGGCCGATGATGTGCACGCCGAGAATCTCGTCGTCGTCCTGCGCAGCGATCACCTTGCAGAAGCCCTGCGCCTGCTCCATGGCGCGCGCACGGCCGCTCGCCAGGAACGGGAACGAACCGACCTTGTAGACCCGGCCGCTCGCCTTGACCTGCTCCTCGGTGAGCCCCACCCAGGCGATTTCCGGGGCGGTGTAGATGACCGAGGGAATGACCTTGTAGTTGACTTCACCGTAGCGGCCGGCGATCACGTCGGCCACCATCACGCCCTCTTCCTTGCCCTTGTGCGCCAGCATCGGGCCGCGCACGCAGTCCCCGACTGCCCAGACGCCCTCGGCGCCCGTGCGGCAGTGCCCATCGACCTTGATGAACCCGCGCTCATCGAGCTCGACGCCGGTGCCCTCGGCCAGCAGTCCGGCGCTGAACGGACGGCGGCCGGCGGCGACGATCAGCCGATCCACCGTGATCGTGTGCTCGCCCTTGGCGTCCTGATAGCTCACTTCGACCGCATCACCGCTCACCTTCGTGCCGGTGACCTTGGCGCCGAGACGGATGTCCAGGCCCTGCTTCTTGAAGTGCCGCGCGGCTTCCTTGGCGAGCTGCTGATCGGCCATGGCGAGGAACTCGGGCATCGCCTCGAGCACGGTCACCTCGGCGCCGAGGCGTCGCCACACGCTGCCGAGTTCCAGGCCGATCACGCCGGCCCCGATGACGCCGAGGCGCTTCGGCACCGCCTCGAGGTCGAGCGCGCCCCACGAATCAATGATGTGCGGCGCCTTGAACGGCGCCACCTTGAGCTCGACCGGCGTGGAGCCGGAGGCGAGGATCACATGCTTGGCGCTGAGCTGGCGCGTGCTGCCGTCGGCCGCGGTGAACTCCACGCGCCGCCCGGGCAACAGCTTGCCGTGGCCCTGCAGCGCGGTCACGCCACTCGCCTTGAACAGCGCCGTGATGCCCTGGGTGCTGGCCTTGACGATACCGGCCTTGCGCTTCTGCATCTGTGCGACGTCGAAACCGACCTCGCCCACCTTGATGCCGTGCACCGCGAATTCCTCGCGCGCGCGGTGATAGAGCTCGCTCGACTCCAGCAGCGCCTTGGAGGGAATGCAGCCGGCATTGAGGCAGGTGCCGCCGAATGCGTAGCTGCCGTCGCGGTTGCGCCACTCGTCGATGCAGGCCACCGAGAGCTTGTTCTGCCCGGCACGGATCGCCGCCGGATAACCGGCCGGACCGCCGCCAATGACGATGACGTCGAATGAATCTGCCATGTTCAAATCCCCAACAGCATGCGGCCCGGATCCTCCAGGCACTCCTTGACGGTGACCAGGAACTGCACCGCCTCGCGTCCGTCGATGATGCGGTGATCATAGGTGATGGCGATGTACATCATCGGGCGGATCGCGATCTGTCCGTCGACCACCATCGGCCGCTCCTGAATCTTGTGCATGCCGAGGATGGCGCTCTGCGGCGCATTCACGATCGGCGTGGACATCAGCGAGCCGAACACCCCGCCGTTGGTGATGGTGAAGGTCCCGCCGGTCAGATCGTCGATGCCGATCGTGCCGGCACGCGCCTTCTTGGCGTACTCGCCGATCTCCTTCTCGATCGCCCCGAAGCCCTTCAGGTCCGCATCGCGCACGATCGGCACCACCAGGCCGCGCTCGGTCGAGACCGCAACGCCGATGTCGTAGAACTCGTGGTAGACGATCTCGTTGCCGTCGACCGAGGCGTTGATCACCGGGAATTTCTTCAACCCCTCGATGCACGCCTTGACGAAGAAGGACATGAAGCCGAGCTTCACGCCCAGTTCCTTCTCGAAGCGATCCTTGTAGCGGGCGCGCAGGTTCTGCACGGCCGTGAGGTCGACTTCGTTGAAGGAGGTGAGCAGCGCCTGGGTGGACTGGGCCTCCACCATGCGCTGCGCGATGCGCTGGCGCAGCCGCGTCATCGCCACGCGATGCTCGGTGCGTGCGCCCGCCGCCGGTGCCGGCGCCGCCGGCGCG
>JAKADE010000132.1 GCA_021820785.1 Pseudomonadota bacterium | reverse complement strand
ACGCCGGCGCGCCAGTTCGCCTCCGGGGCGCGCGAGAACTGGCAGATGCCGGCGCTGAGCTCGCTGAAGCGGGCGCGTCTGACGCCCTCGACCCGGCTCGGGATGGGCGCGCTGCGAGCCTATCTGGTCATCGCCGGTGGGCTGCTCCTGGTGCGTATCGTGATGCTCTCGGGTCTGCACCTCTGAATCCGGTGCGGCTCGTCGCCGTGGTAGTCTTCAGCGGGTGGCCGCGCACCGGGCGCGGCCCTGCGAGGGGGCGAGCATGGGTATCCGGACCAGGAGTCTCATTGGCGCGACGCTGCTCGCGCTCACGCTCGGCGTGGCGCAGGCGCGCCAGTGCGACGGGGTGTCCTTCCCCGAGCAGGTGACGGCGCACGGGCAGACGCTGACCCTCAACGGGCTCGGCATCCGCAAGGCCACGTTCTTTCGCATCAAGGTCTACGTCGGCGCGCTCTATCTGGCGCACCCGTCGGCCGATGCCGCCGCGATCCTCGCGGCCGATCAGCCCTACGAGATCGTGCTGCATTTCCTCTGGCACGTCACCACGGGGGAGCTGCGCGCCGCGTGGCGAGAGGGGTTCAAAGCGAGCGCGCCGCAGGCCCTCGCGCAACTGCACGGGCGCATCGGCGAACTCAACGGATGGATGCACGGTATCGGCTCGGGCCACACCATGACGTTCGCGTATCGGCCCGGGCAGGGCATCGAGTACCAGCTCGACGGCACCCGCGCCGGCACCCTCCCCGGGGCGGATTTCGCCCGCGCGTTCCTCGGCATCTGGCTCGGGCCGAAGCCGCCGGGGCAGGCGCTGAAGGCGGGGCTGCTCGGCGGGGCGTGCCGCTAGGGGGTGTGCACCGTGCCGCGGTACTCGCAGCCGCTGGTGCAGGTCTCGCGCACCGTGATGCGACTGAGGCCGGGCAGGGCCGGCTTCAGGCGCTGCCAGATCCACATCGCCAGCTGCTCGCTGGTCGGGTTCTCCAGCCCCGGCACCTCGTTGAGGTAACGGTGATCGAGCGCCTCGTGCAGGGGCGCGAACGCGCGCTTCAGATCGGCGAAGTCGAGGACCCAGCCTTGCACCGGGTCGACCGGCCCTTCCACGTGCACCCCGATGCGAAAGGAGTGGCCGTGCAGGCGGGCGCATTTGTGCTCCGCGGGGACCCGCGGCAGGCGGTGGGCCGCCTCGATGCGAAATTCCTTGAAGATGTCCATGGGCGCGACTGTACCGGAGCGCCTGCGCCCCGTCATGACCCTCCCGGGGCCGTGCGGCGCGCCACGGAGGGGCCGGGGAGGGTAGCATGGGCCCCATGAACGCGCGCTTCCGACCCCTGCTGCTCATCGTCACGGTGTTCTGGATCTACGTGGCGCTCTCCGACGTGCTCTATGCGAACCAGATGCAATCGAGCCTCACGGCCATGCACGTCGGGCACGTCTTCGCCCCGTGGCGCGCCCGGCTGCTGCAGCACCTGTTCCTCTACCCGGTCCTGCTCGGGTGCGTCTGGAGCTCGCTGCGCCTGGGCTGGATGCCCTTCTGGCGGCGCCTGCCGGTGCAGCTGCTGCTCGCGGTGGGATTCGCGGCGCTCGCCGAGCCGACGCTGTGGCTCGGGGACTCGGTGCTGATGGGCATCCACGAGGTGTTGCGCCAGCTCACCCACTCCCCGCCGCGCCCTGGGCACCCGATCGCGCCGCTCGCCCAGATCTGGATCGCGAGCGCCACCAGCTTCCTGCTGACCTACGGGTTCGGTCTGGCGCTGGCGAGCGGGTTCGACGTCTACCGCCGCCTGCGCGACTCGCAGATCCGCTCCGCGGCGCTCGAGCGGGCGTTGACGGCCTCGCATCTGGCGGCACTGCGCATGCAGCTCTCGCCGCACTCGCTGTTCAATCTGCTCAACACCATCCACGGTCAGATCGACGGCGACCCGGCCGATGCGCGCAGCATGATCGTGCAGCTCGCCGATCTGCTGCGCCGGCTGCTGCACGCCGGGGAGCGGGAGTTCTCGCGTCTCGCCGATGAGCTGCAATTCGCCCGGTTGTACCTGATGCTGCAGCAGCGGCGCTTCTCCGACCGGCTCACCGTGCAGGTCCCGGGGCCGGAGGACTTTCCGAGTGCCTGGGTGCCGAGCCTGATCCTGCAGCCGCTGATCGAGAATGCCGTCGTGCACGGTCTGGCCGGTCATCCCGATGCGGTCGAGATCCGCGTCGAGGCGTTCGAAGCGGGCTCCATGCTGACGCTGCGGGTCAGCAACACCATCGATCAGCATGAGTCCGCCGGCCACGAGGGGATCGGATTGAAGAACGTACGGGAACGGCTCGCGATCCAGTTCGGCGAGCGCGCCACCTTCGAGGCTGCGCCGCGACCCGGCGGACGCTGGGTGGCGGAGATCCGCCTGCCGCTGCTCGCCGAGCTCAGCGAGACGCCGCTCGCTCCGCCGGTGGCCGCCTGAGCGCCGTGCCCATGGGGGAGGAACACTCGCGCGCGCTGCGGCGCGCCTCGGGCGTGTCGCTCGCGGTCCTGGCCGGGATCAATCTGCTCAACTATCTGGACCGCTACGTGGTCTCGGCGGTGCTGCCGCAACTGAAGAGCGGTCCGCTGCGGCTCGATGACTTCGAGCTCGGCACGCTGATGAGCGGCTTTCTCATCGTCTACATGCTCGCCGCGCCGCTGTTCGGGCGGATCGGGGACCGCGGCTCGCGGACCCGGCCGATCGCCATCGGCGTGTTTCTCTGGAGCCTCGCCACGGGGCTCTCGGGACTGGCGCGCAGCTACCTGCAGCTGCTCGGGGCCCGCGCTGCGGTCGGTATCGGGGAGGCCGCCTACGGCACCATCGCCCCGTCGCTGCTCGCCGATCATTTCCCGCTGCGCACGCGCGGGCGTGCGTTCGCGCTGTTCAACATGGCGATTCCGGTCGGCGCGGCGCTGGGGTACATCGTCGGCGGCGTGGTGGCGGCCCACTACGGGTGGCGCGCCGCGTTCTACGTGGCCGGCGTGCCGGGGCTGCTGCTGGCGGTGTGGGTGTGGCGGCTGCCCGATCCGCCGCGCGGCGCGCAGGACGCCGCGGCGTCCGCCGCGGCGCCGGCCGCGCCCGCCGGTTCCTGGCGGGTGTACGTCCGGCTGCTGCGCAGCCGCGCCTATCTGCTGACGGTGCTCGGCTATGCGGCCTACACGTTCGCCCTGGGCGGCATGGCCTTCTGGATGCCGACCTTCCTCGAGCGGGTGCGCGGCGTGGCGGCCGTGAAGGCCACCGCCGGGTTCGGCGAGATCGTGGTGGTGACCGGCTTTCTCGGCACCTTCATCGGCGGATGGCTCGGAGATTACTGCCTGAAGTACTCCGCTCAGGCGTATCTGTGGCTGTCCGGCGCGGTGACGGTGCTCGCCGTGCCGGCGACCTATCTGGCGCTCGCCTCCGGCACGCCGTCGGTGTTCTACGCTGCGCTCACGGCGGCCGAGCTGCTGCTGTTCATGTCGACCGGGCCGATCAACACCGTGATCGTCAACCTGGTCAGCCCGGCGGAGCGCGCCTGCGCGGTGGCGCTCAGCGTGTTCGTCATCCATGCGCTCGGCGACGTGATCTCCCCGTCGATCATCGGCGGGATCTCCGATGCAAGCTCGCTCGGCACAGCGGTGATGATCGTGCCGCTGGCGGTGGCGGTGTGTGCGCTGCTGTGGCTGCTCGCGGCGCGCGCCGATGCGGCCGCTCAGCGCGCTACGAACGCTCTTTCGATCACGTAATCGTCGGCCTCGCCGATGTGCGGGGACATCGTGAAGCCGCGCGCGTCGAGCAGCGAGCAGGTGTCGGTGAGCATCGCCGGGCTGCCGCAGACCATGGCGCGGTCTTCGGCCGGATCGAGCGGCGGCAGGCCGAGGTCGTAGGCGAGGCGGTTGGAATCGATCAGCGTCGTCAGGCGGCCGCGGTTGGCATGCGGTTCGCGCGTCACGGCCGGGTAGTACAGCAGCTTCTCGCTCACCCACTCCCCGAGCAGCTCGTGCGATTTCAACTCCTCGATGCGGTGCTTCACCACCGCCGTCTCGCGCGCCCAGCGCACGCCGTGCACGAACACCACGCGATCGAAGCGCTCGTAGGTCTCGGGGTCCTTGATGACGCTCATGAAGGGCGCCGCCCCGGTGCCGGTGGAGAGCAGGTACAGGCGCTTGCCGGGCTTCAGATCATGCAGCACCAGCGTGCCGGTGGGCTTGCGGCTGATGAGGACCTCGTCGCCCTCGCGGATGTGCTGCAGGCGGGAAGTGAGCGGGCCGTCGGGTACCTTGATGCTGAGGAACTCGAGGAACTCCTCGTGGTTCGCACTGGCGATGCTGTAGGCGCGCAGCAGGGGGCGCGAGTCGACCTCGAGACCCACCATCACGAACTGACCGTTCTCGAACCGCAGTCCCGCGTCCCGCGTCGTGGTGAAGGTGAATTGCGTGTCCGTCCAGTGCTTAACCGATAGCACCCGTTCGCTGCTGATCGCCGCCAAGTGCGTGTACCTCTATGTTTAGCCCGGGAATTCAGCGGCGCGCATTGTACCGGGGCGGCGCCGGGCGGGGGGTGATTTTGCGGCATTTCCTGATGCTTGTACGGTATGTCGCAGCTCCGGCTGTCGCCTCGCGGCAACACCCGCGGCTGCTATGATGAGTCGGGCCGCATCGGGCGGCCGTCGCACTCGAGGCGGACATGGGAGCATCGGACAGCCAGGGCCTGCGCGGGCGGACCCTGTTCATCACGGGTGCGAGCCGCGGCATCGGGCTCGCCATTGCCCTGCGGGCGGCGCGGGAGGGCGCGAACGTGGCCGTGGCGGCAAAGACCACCGAGGCGCACCCGAAACTGCCGGGCACGATCTATACGGCAGCCGAGCAGATCGAGGCCGCCGGCGGCAAGGCGCTCGCGCTGCCGGTCGACGTCCGCAACGACGAGCAGGTCCGCGCCGCCCTGGAGCGCACCGCCGAAGCGTTCGGCGGCATCGACATCCTGGTGAACAACGCGAGTGCGATCAGCCTCACGCCGACCCTCGCGACCGACATGCGCCGCTTCGACCTGATGCACGCGATCAACACCCGCGGAACGCTGATGTGCAGCAAGTTTGCCGCGCCCTATCTGGCGCAGGGCCGCAATCCGCACATCCTGGTGCTCGCCCCGCCGCTGAACCTCGAGCTGAGCGGTTCCGATCCGCACCGGACGGCGTTGAATTTCGAGCAGCGCAGTTTCGCCCCGCACCTGCCGTATTCGCTCAGCAAATTCGGCATGAGTCTGTGCGTGCTCGGGTTGTCCGGGGAGCTCGCCCCGCAGGGCATCGCGGTGAACGCCCTCTGGCCGCGCACCATCATCGGAACTGCGGCGCTTCAGGTGGCACTCGCCGGCGCACCGTCAGATGCGCTGCAGCGGGTGCGCACGCCGGAGATTGTTGCCGACGCGGCCTGCGTGCTGCTGAAGCGCGACAGCCGTGCGTTCACCGGCCGGTTCTGCATCGATGAGCAGGTGCTGCGCGAGGAGGGGGTGAGCGACTTCTCCGCCTACCGCAACCCGGGGGTCCGCGAGGAAGACCTGCTGTTGGATCTGTTTCTCTGAAGGCGCCGGGCGCGCTGCGCGCCCGGGCAGATCGATCAGCGGATGCGATGGCTCACGTCGATGCCCGCCAGCTCGTAGCCTTTCCTGAAATCGCGGATGTGCCGCTCCATCCACTGGCGCGCGGCCGCGGCGTCGCGCCGCTCGAGCGCCTCGAGCAGGCGCCGCTGCGCCGTGGCGATGCGCGAGCGGGCCTGCGGGACCTGATCGATCATGTCGCGCAGCGAGGGCACGAGCAGCTCGATCAGCGGGGCGTGCACCAGCGCAAACACCTGATTGTGCGTGGCTGCACCGAGCGCACGGAAGAACTCCGCCGTATGGTGCACGGCCCGCTCCGTGTCGGCGTGGTCCGCATCGAAGCGCGCGCGCACCTCGGCGAGGCGCTGAAGATCCGCCTGCGAGCGCGCACGCGCGGCGCACTCGGCGATCGGCGGCTCGAAGGCACTCAGTGCCGACCAGACTTCGATGAAGGTCACGTCGTGCAGCGCCAGCGCGCGGCTGACGTCCTGCGCCACGGCGCGATGCTGCGGCCGGCTCACCGCGAGGCGTTTCGAGCCGGGGCGCCGCTCGAGCAGGCCGCTGCGTTCCAACTCGCGCAGCGCCTCGCGCACCGTCGAGCGGTTCACCCCGAGCTGACGGGCGAGTTCGGTCTCCGGCGGCAGCCGCTCGCCCTCGGTGAGCGAGCGCTGGACGATCCGCTGCGTGATCGCCTCGGCGACCCTGCGGTACGCCGGGGCGAGCGCGATCTGCTCGAACTGCACGCCCACGGCGCTCAGTCTGCGGCCTGGAACAGCTCGCGGCCGATCAGCATGCGGCGGATCTCCTGGGTGCCGGCGCCGATCTCATAGAGCTTGGCATCACGCAGCAGCCGCCCGGCCGGGTATTCGTTGATGTAGCCGTTGCCGCCGAGTGCCTGGATGGCTTCGAGTGCGACGCGGGTGGCCTGCTCGGCCGAAAACAGGATGCACGCCGCCGCATCCTGGCGCTTGACCTGTCCGGCATCGCAGGCGCGCGCCACGCTGTAGACGTAGGCGCGGCTCGCGGCGAGCGCGGTGTACATGTCGGCGAGTTTCGCTTGCATCAGTTCGAACATGCCGATCGGCTGTCCGAACTGCTTGCGCTCGCGCACGTAGGGCAGCACCAGATCGAGTGCCGCGGCCATGAGTCCGAGCGGTCCGCCGGAGAGTACGACGCGCTCGTAGTCGAGTCCGCTCATCAGCACGCGCACACCGGCGTTCTGCGCGCCGAGCAGGTTCTCCCCCGGTACCACGCACTGCTCGAACACCAGCTCGCAGGTGCTCGAGCCGCGCATGCCGAGCTTGTCGAGCTTCTGCGCGGTGCTGAAGCCCGGAAAGTCACGCTCGATGATGAAGGCGCTGATGCCGCGGCTGCCGGCCGACGGATCGGTCTTGGCGTACACGACGAGCACGTCGGCGTCCGGGCCGTTGGTGATCCACATCTTGCGCCCGGTGAGCACGTAATCGCTGCCGCGCTTCTCGGCGCGCAGCTGCATCGAGGTGACGTCCGAGCCGGCCTGCGGTTCTGACATCGCCAGTGCCCCGACGTGCTCGCCGCTGATGAGTTTCGGCAGGTAACGCTCGCGCTGCGCGTCCGTGCCGTTCAGGCGCAGCTGGTTGACGCACAGATTCGAGTGCGCGCCGTAGGAGAGGCCGACGGAGCCGGAGGC
>JAKADE010000131.1 GCA_021820785.1 Pseudomonadota bacterium | reverse complement strand
GCGCTTCTCGCGCTCGACCATGCGCCCGACTTCCTGCACGATTCCAGTGAACACTTCAGGGGTCCTCTTGGGATGGCGGCCGGGGGCGCAGACGCAGACGCAGGTCCGCGCCGATCGGCTCGCTCGCGATGATGTCAAACCACGCCGAGTCCTGCAGCCGCTCGAGCGCCGGGAGGTGCACGAGCGGCCGGCCCTGCGGCCCGAGCAAACGCGGCGCCACGTACAGGATCAGTTCGTCTGCCCAGCCGTCCGCCAGCAGAGCGCCGGCCAGCGTCGGCCCTGCTTCGACCCATAGCTCATTGATTTCACGGCGCCCCAGATCCTCGAGCACGGCCTGGAGCGGAAGATGCCCCCCCGCTGCGGCCGGCAAGGTTACGACGGTGGCGTGCGCCTCGAGGGCGGCGCGGCGGTGAGCGAATGCCTGTGCCTCGGCCGGCGGCGGCGCCCGCCCGGTCACCAGCACGGGCCCGGGGATCGAGAACAGCCGGGCCGCGGGCGGCGTGCGCAGCTGCGAATCGAGTACGACCCGCAGCTGCGGGGGACGGGCCCCGCCCGGCGGATCCGGCAGACGGACGTCGAGGCGCGGGTCATCGGCGAGCACGGTCCCGATGCCGGTGAGCACCGCGCCGCTGCGGGCCCGCCAGTGCTGCACGTCCTGGCGCGCATCGGGTCCGGTGATCCAGTGACTCTGTCCGTTGGCGAGCGCCGTGCGGCCATCGAGGCTCATGGCGAGCTTCACCCGGACCCAGGGTCGCCCGGAGCGCATTCGCTTGAGAAAGCCGACGTTGAGCTCCGCCGCCTCGGCCTCGAGCAGACCGGACTCCACCCGCACACCGCCCTCAGTCAGTCGGCGTGCACCGCCGCCGTTGACCCGGGGATTCGGGTCCCCGAGTGCGAAGACGACGCGCCCGATGCCCGCAGCGAGGAGCGCCTGCGCGCAGGGCGGCGTGCGTCCATGATGGCTGCACGGTTCGAGCGTGACGTACGCCGTGGCGCCGGCAGCGGCCGTGCCGGCCGCGCGCAGCGCATGAACCTCGGCATGGGGCTCCCCGGCGCGCACATGCCAGCCCTCGGCGACGATCCGCTCGCCGCGGGCGATGACGCAGCCGACCCGCGGGTTCGGGTGCGCCGTCTGCAGGCCGAGCGCCGCAAGCTCGAGCGCACGCGCCATCGCACTGCGGTCGAATGCGGAAAACGGCGCCTCGCTCATGCGTCCTCGCCGCTCTTTTCCGTCTCATCTGGCTCCGGCGGCAGCAGCGAGAGCTGTTCGCGCCGCGGCACCTGTGCGGGTGGCGCGGCGCGCTTGCGTGCACGCGGAACCGGCGCCGGGCGCGCATCGCGCAGCTTGCGGATTTCTTCGTGAAACGCCTCGACATCCTCGAAGTGCCGATACACCGACGCGAAGCGCACGTAGGCGACCTCGTCGAGCTGGCGCAGCTCCTCCATGACCAGCTCGCCGATCGCGCCGGAGGGGATTTCCCGCTCCCCCTGCGTGCGCACCTTGTGGGTGACGTGACTCACCGCGGCATCGATCGCCGCGCGTGCCACCGGCCGCTTCTCGAGCGCCTTTTCCATGCCCGCGCGTAGCTTGGCCTCATCGAACGGCTCGCGCCGCCGGTCGCCCTTGACGACCATCGGCATGACCAGCTCGGCGGTCTCGAACGTCGTGAACCGCTCCCCGCAGGCCAGACACTCGCGCCGACGGCGAATCTGCGCCCCGTCGCTCGCCAGCCGCGAATCGGTGACCTTGGTCTCGACGTGACCGCAGAACGGACAATGCATGGAGGCCTACCGCCGGCGGTCCGAACCGGCCTCAGAGCGCCCCGTACACCGGGAAGCGACCGCAGAGTTCGAGCACCTGCGAGCGCACGCGCTCGATCACCGCGGTGTCGCCGGCCGCATCGAGCACGTCGGCGACCAGATCGGCGACCCGTTCGACCTCGGCTTCCTTGAAGCCTCGGGTCGTGGCTGCCGGGGTGCCGAGGCGCAGCCCGCTGCTCACCGAGGGCGGACGCGGGTCGTTGGGCACCGCGTTTTTGTTCACCGTGATGTTGGACTTACCGAGCGCGGCATCGGCGTCCTTACCGGTGATCTCCCGGCCGATCAGGCTGAGCAGGAACAGATGATTGTCGGTGCCGCCGGAGACGATGTCGTATCCGCGCTCGACGAGCCGCGCCGCCATGGCGCGGGAGTTGGCCAGCACCTGGCGCTGATAGTCGACGAACTGCGGCTGCAATGCCTCGAGAAACGCCACCGCCTTGGCCGCGATGACGTGCATCAGCGGACCGCCCTGGGTGCCCGGAAACACCAGCGAGTTGAGCTTCTTCTCGATTTCCTCGTTGGCACGCGCGAGGATCAGACCGCCGCGCGGCCCGCGCAGCGTCTTGTGGGTCGTGGTCGTGACGACATCGGCATGCGGCAGGGGACTCGGATACACCCCGGCGGCCACCAGGCCCGCCACGTGCGCCATGTCCACCACCAGATAGGCGCCGACGTCCTTGGCGATCTCGGCAAATCGCGCCCAGTCAACCACGCGTGAATAGGCGGAGAAGCCCGCGATGATCATCTTCGGGCGATGCTCGGCGGCGAGCCGCGCGACCTGTTCGTAGTCAATCTCGCCGGTCTCGGGACGAATCCCGTACTGCGCGGCGCGGAAGAACTTCCCGGAGAAGTTCACGCGCGCCCCATGGGTGAGGTGTCCGCCGTGGTCCAGGCTCATGCCGAGAATCGGGTCCCCCGGCTGAATCAGCGCGAAATAGGCCGCGGCATTGGCCTGCGAGCCGGAGTGCGGCTGCACGTTGGCATAGGCGGCGCCGAAGAGCTTCTTGGCCCGCTCGATGGCCAGCCGCTCGGCGATGTCGACGTATTCGCAGCCGCCGTAATAGCGCTTGCCCGGATAGCCCTCGGCGTACTTGTTGGTGAGCACCGAGCCCTGGGCCTCGAGCACGCGCGGGCTGGCGTAATTCTCGGATGCGATCAGCTCGATGTGATCTTCCTGCCGGCGCCGCTCGCCATCGAGAGCCTGGGCCAGCTCGGGGTCAAAACTGCGGATATCCTGGGATGTGTCGAACATGCGAAGCCTCTGATGCTGGGCGCGAATCGCCTGCGCTGGGGACCCTGCCGGGCGCGGCAGGAGTGCGGATTGTACCGGAGCGCCTGCCGCGCAGCAGGGGCTGCGCGGCAGGCAGATCGGCCGGCGCGCCCGAACGCCCTCTGCCCAAGCCCGGCCCGCTCGGGCGATAATGGCGCATCGCCCCGGGTGCGGCCGCTGCCCCGGCCGCCCCCCAAGCCGCAGCAGAGATTGCATGGCCCAGTACATTTACACGATGAATCGGGTGTCGAAAGTGGTGCCGCCGAAGCGCGTCATCCTGCGCGACATCAGCCTTTCCTTTTTCCCCGGCGCCAAGATCGGCGTGCTCGGCCTGAACGGCTCGGGCAAATCGACGCTGCTGCGCATCATGGCGGGGATCGATACCGAGATCGACGGCGAGGCGCGGCCCCAGAGCGGAATCCGCATCGGCTATCTGCCGCAGGAGCCGCAGCTCGATCCGGACAAGGACGTGCGCGCCACGGTGATGGAGGGGGTCGGCGAGACGCTCCGCCTGGTCGAGGCCTTCAATCAGCTGAGCGAGCGATTCGCCGAGCCGATGAGCGATGAGCAGATGAACGATCTGCTCGCCGAGCAGGCACGCCTGCAGGATGCGATCGACGCGGCCGGCGGCTGGGAACTCGAGCGCAAGCTCGATATCGCCGCGGACGCGCTGCGCCTGCCGCCCTGGGAGGCGCGGATCGCCACGCTCTCCGGCGGCGAGAAGCGCCGCGTCGCGCTCTGCCGGCTGCTGCTGTCCGCGCCGGACATGCTGCTGCTCGATGAGCCGACGAACCATCTCGACGCCGAATCGATTGCCTGGCTCGAGCGGTTTCTCGAGCAATACCCGAGCACCGTCATCGCCGTCACCCACGACCGCTATTTCCTCGACAACGTCGCGGAGTGGATCCTCGAGCTCGACCGCGGCCATGGGATTCCCTGGCACGGCAACTACTCTTCATGGCTCGAGCAGAAGGAGCAGCGACTGCGCGTCGAGGAGCGCGAGCGCGAAGCGCTGCGCAAGACGCTCGAGCACGAGCTCGAGTGGGTGCGCCAGAACCCCAAGGCGCGCCAGGCGAAGAGCAAGGCGCGCCTGCAGCGCTACGAGGAACTGGCCTCGAAGGAATTCCAGCAGCGCAATGAGACCAACGAGATCTACATTCCGCCCGGGGAGCGACTCGGCGATCAGGTGATCGAGGCCGACGGCCTGCGCAAGGGCTTCGGCGATCGGCTGCTGATCGACAATCTCTCGTTCAGTCTGCCGCGTGGCGGCATCGTCGGCATCATCGGACCGAACGGTGCGGGCAAGACCACGCTGTTCCGCATGCTGACGGGCGCCGAGCAGCCGGACGCCGGCCAGATCCGGATCGGTCCGACGGTGAAGCTCGCCTACGTCGATCAGTCGCGCCAGTCGCTCAATGACCGCAAGACCGTCTGGGAGGAGATCTCCGGCGGCCTCGACATGATCAAAGTGGGCAATTACGAGACCCCCTCGCGCAGCTACGTCGGACGCTTCAATTTCAAGGGCGCGCAGCAGCAGCAGACCATCGGCGAACTCTCCGGCGGGGAGCGCAACCGCGTGCATCTGGCCAAGGTGCTCAGCGCCGGCGGCAACGTCCTGCTGCTCGATGAACCGACCAACGACCTCGACGTCGAGACGCTGCGCGCGCTCGAGGAAGCGCTGGTGAATTTTCCGGGCTGCGCCGTCGTGATCTCGCACGATCGCTGGTTCCTCGACCGCATCGCCACGCACATCCTGGCCTTCGAGGGTGATTCGCAGGTGGTGTGGTTCGAGGGCAACTATCAGGAGTACGTCGAGGACTTCAAGCGACGCAAGGGCGATGCGGCCGCACAGCCGCACCGGATCCGCTACAAGCCGCTGACACGCTGAGGTGCGAAGGCCAAGCCGTGCCTAGCAGCGTAGTGCACAGCGACACCCCCAGCGCCGCGCCGGGAGCCAGGAGGCACTAGTGACCGCAACGCCGGCCGCACGCCCGGGCGAGCGCGCATCGCGCATGCTCGAGCTGCTGCGCTGGATCGGTCCGATCGCGGCGCTGCTGGTGCTCGCCGCCGCCGGACTCGTGCTGCACCACGAGTTCGCGCGGCTGCGGCCGGCCGACATCCTGGCGCATCTGCGCAGCATTCCACGCACGCACGTGCTGGCGGCGCTCGCCCTCACCGCCACCAGCTATTGCCTGATCAGCGGCTACGATGTACTGGCGCTGCACTACGTGCGCAAGCGCCTGCACTACGGTCGCGTGTTGTTCACCGCATTCATCGCTGCGGTGTTCGGACACAACCTGGGCTTCTCGGCGCTCACCGGCGGCGCGGTGCGGCTGCGCCTGTACGCGGCGACCGCGATCAGCGCGGTCGAGGTGGCCGCCATCACGGTCTTCTACAGCGTTTCGATCGCGCTCGGCCTGACCTGCATCGCTGGACTGTCACTCACTTTCTCCCCGAGCTTCGCCGCCACTGCGCTCGACGTTCCGGTCCGCTGGACGGAGCTGGCCGGCGGGATGCTGCTCCTCGCCGTATGCGCCTACCTGATCTGGGCGGGACTGTCGCAGCGCGCCATCGAGATCCGCGGCTGGGCGCTGCGCGCGCCCGGCTTCGGCCTCGGTGCAGGACAGACGCTGCTCAGCATGATCGATCTGAGCGTCGAGGGCTCGGTCCTGTGGTGGCTGCTGCCGCCGAGCGCGCACATCGGGCTCGCGCCGTTCATGGGCAGCTACGTCATTGCCCTGTCGGCAGGCATCCTCAGTCACGTGCCCGGCGGCATCGGAGTGTTCGAGACGGTGATGGTGCTCGCCCTGCGCGGCGCACCGGCCGCATCCGTTCTCGGCGCACTGCTCGCATTCCGTGCGGTGTACTACCTCGCACCACTGCTGATCGGAGCGGCGCTGTTCGGCTGGCAGGAACTGCGCTCGCGCCGCGGCGAACTGGCGCGGGCGCGCGCCCACGCGGCGATCTATGTGACACCGCTCGCGCCGCAGATCGCCGGATCGCTGGTGTTTCTCGCCGGCGCGCTGCTCGTGGTCGCCGCGCTGTGGCCGCCGCTCGTGGTGCACATCCCGCTCCTCGGGCGCACGCTTCCCGAGGCGGTGCCGCGGCTTGCCGGACTGGCCGCAAGCCTCGCCGGCGGCGCGCTGATGCTGCTGTCGCGCGCTCTGTTTCGACGCGTGCGCTCGGCGTACGCACTCGCGTGGCGGCTGCTGGTGTTCTCGATTGTGCTCTCGCCCGCTCAGGGGCTGTTCGTCGAGCAGGCCCCTCTCCTGGCGCTGGTGCTGCTGGCGCTGTGGCTCGGGCGCGATGCGTTCTATCGCCCGAGCGCGGTCCTCGAGGAACGGTTCACGCCGGCGTGGCTCTGGGCCGTCGGCGGCGTGCTGGTGCTGAGTGTGTGGATCGGGCTGCTGACGCAGCACGGAGCGGTGCACGCCGCAGCGGCCGTACGACTCGCCGCGGTGTTGCCGGCGACGCTGCTCGTGGCGGGCTTCATCGCCGCCAACCTCCTGCGGGCAACCCCGGCGGAGCCCGCCGAGGCGAGCAGCGCGGACCTCGCCCGTGCGCAGCGGATCATTGAGCGGAGTGCGCAGAGTCTCGCCAATGCCGCCTTGAGCGGTGACAAGCGACTGCTGTTCGCCGAGACCGGCGCGGCGTTCCTCGCCTACCAGGTCGCCGGACGCAGCTGGATCGCACTCGGGGACCCGGTCGGGGACCGGGCCGGGGGCGAAGAGCTGCTGTGGCGCTTCTGTCAAATTGCCGATCGGCACGGTGGCCAGCCGGTGTTCTTCCAGGCTGGCGGCGCGTGGCTTGCGGCCTACGAAGACCTCGGCCTCGCCGCACTGCCGATCGGCGCACAGGCTCGAGTGCGGCTCGAGCACCTCTCGCTCATCGGAGCGCCGCGCGCCGACCTGCGCCACGCCGTGCAATATGCGCACCGCGCGGGTCTGTCGTTCGAGGCCTACGGGGCGCCTGCGCCAGCGCCGCTGCTGACGGCGCTGCGCGGCGTCGCGCAGGCCTGGCTGGCGCGCCACGCGACGGGCGAGCGGCGCTTTTCGGTCGGCCACTTCTCGGCGCATTATCTGGAACAATTTCCGGTGACGGTGATCCGCCGCGGCACCGAGCCACTCGCCTTCGCCAACCTCTGGCCGGCCGGCGACCGGGAGGAAATCGCCTTCGACCTGATCCGGGTGC
>JAKADE010000130.1 GCA_021820785.1 Pseudomonadota bacterium | reverse complement strand
GAAGGGAGAGGCAGATACGACTGCCCCTTGGTTCGCGAAACTTTGCGAGGGTGGCAGACAAGGCCAGGGTGGCGCCAGGCGACGCGACAGGCCAAGACAGACAAGCCGAAAAGGATACGAGCCGAAAGGCAGCCTACACGAGTTTGCAGGGTGCTGCCGAACTTTCGGTGGGGATCCGCCCGGAGCCCCTCGGGCAGGCCTGAGCCTGCGGCCCGGCCGCGGCAGACGGGAAGTCCCAGGCGCCGCCCCGGCGCTCAGGATCCCGTGATTGTGCTCCCGGAGCGCGCTGCCGGCACCCAATCGGCCCGCCGGCGGCGGCGGACACCGCGACCGGCCGAAGCTCCCCGGGCAGCCCTTCCCGGCGATGCGGCGAGAATTGTCCGTATTGTCCGGTCGTGCACAACGGCTATGGTTCGCCCGAGCGCGTACGTGGCGACCGGAGGCGACCCATGGACCCCGCCCTGCAGACCCAGATCCTTGCTCTGCTCGATCAGCACCGAACGATGAGCCTCGCGACGGTGCGCCCCGACGGTTGGCCGCAGGCCACGACGGTCGGCTTCGCGCATGACGGCCTGACGCTCTACTTCCTGTGCGGCCCGAACAGCCAGAAGGCGGCGAACATCGAGCGCGACGAGCGGGTCTCGCTCACGATCGACCACGACGTCCCACGGGTGATGGACATCACCGGGCTCTCGATGGCGGCACGCGCAAAGCGGGTCGTCGATCGGGCCGAGGCACAAAGGGCGCTGCAGCTGCTGATGCACCGCTATCCGGAGCAAGACGCCCTGCCCGGTCCTCTGCCCGATCCGGACGCGCTGTGCATCTTCCGCCTCACCCCGTACGTGATCTCCATTCTCGATTATGCGAAAGGGTTCGGGCACACCGAGCTCGTGCGCTGCTGATCACGCCGGGTGCATCCATGCCCTATCAAACCAACTCGCAGCTGCCGCCGGCCGTGCGCGCCCACCTGCCCGAGCACGCCCAGGACATCTATCGCCAGGCCTTCAACCAGGCGTTCCACGCCCATCAGGGGGAATCGCGCCAGGAGGAGATTGCGCGCCGCATCGCCTGGGCTGCGGTCAAGCACTGCTACGTCAAAAGCCGACCACGATGGACCGCACGCCCCTGAACCCTGCCGCTGACACCCGCAACGGGCCCGCAGGCAGCGAAGAGCTCGGCGCACCGCGGCACGCGCCGCTGATCGTGCGGGTGGTCTATGGCACCAGCGAAGGCCAGACCGCGAAGATCGCCCGATTCCTCGCCGAGCGCCTCGCCGGGCGAGGCCACCGGCTCGAGCTGATCGACGCGGCACGGGATCGCGGCACACCGGAGGCGCAGCGCTTCGATGCCATCGTGATCGCCGCGTCGCTCCACGCCGGACGATATCAGCCGGCCGTCACCGAATATGTCCGCCGGCACCTCCACGACATCCAGTCGCACCCCAATGCCTTTCTCTCGGTCTCCCTGTCCGCCGCAAGCCAGGTCGCGAGCGACCTCGAGGGACTGAAGCGTTGCGTCGAGACATTCAGCCGCGAGACCCGATGGACCCCGCGCATCGTTCATCATGCGGCCGGCGCGCTGCGCTACAGCGCCTACTCGCTCCTCAAGCGCTGGGCGCTGCGTGCGATTGCGCGCCGACGCGGCGCGCCGACCGACACCCGCCGGGACCATGAACTGACGGACTGGGCGGATGTGGCGCGGTTCTGCACGGTGCTGGACCAGTCCTTCACCACGGCACGCACCGAGGACCGCTGACGTCCCCGCCTTACCAGGGGACGACGCGCCCCAGATAGTCCAGGTACTGCAGCCCCGGACGGGCCCGCGCCGCGAGCAGCGTATCGACCACGTTCGGCACACTCTCTTCGATGGTCAGACGCGCATCGGGACCGCCCAGATCGGTCCGGACCCAACCCGGCGCCATGAGCACCATCGCGCGTCGATCCGTCGCGTGGCGCGCCGCGAAGCTGCGCATGAACATGTTCAGCGCCGCCTTGCTGCCGCGATACAGTTCCCGTTGACCGTTCGTATTGTTCGCGACGCTGCCTTGTCCGGAGGACATGACCCCGATGAGCCCGTCCGCCGCCACCAGGTCGCAGAACAGCTCCACGGCGCGCATCGGTCCGAGCGGGTTTGTCACCATCACGCGCACGAACTCCTCGGTGGATACCTCACCGATCGTCTCGCGAGGATCGTTGGTCACCCCGGCATTGACGAACAGCAGGTCGAGCCTTCGACCCGCGAGCCGCGCGCTCAGTCCGCTCATCTGCTCCGCGAGCGTCACATCAAGCGTCTCGATCTGCACCCGGCCGGGAACGCGCCCGGCAAGCGCATGGAGCGCGGTGTGCCCGCCTGCTCGCACCGTTCCGATGACGTCCCAGTCGCGTGCGAGAAACTCTTCGGCCATCGCGTAGCCCAGACCGCGCGAGGCGCCGATGAGCAACACGCTGTGGCGTAACCGTTGGTTCGATTCCATCGCTGCACCTCACAGCCGCAGGGAAAGTTCGACGCCGTCCGCCACCGCCAGGGAGCGGTAGCCGCCAGCCGGATCGCGCACCCGGGCGAGATACTCCGGACTCCACTCGGCGTTGTCGGCCAGCAGCACCGATCCGCTGTGCAGCCGGGGCTCGAGCATCAAGAGCACCTTCACATACAGTGATTTCGCGCCGTCGAGAAACAGCAGGTCGATCGACTCCGGCGGTGCCTCGGCGAGCGTCTCGAGGGCATCGCCCGCACGGATGTCGACCAGGTCGGCGAGCCCCGCGGCGGCAACATTTGCACGCGCCTGTTCGACCTTTGCCGGCTCGAACTCCGTGCTCACCAGCCGGCCGCCGCCGTTGTCGCGCAGCGCAGCCGCCAGATGCACGGTGGAAACACCGAACGAGGTTCCGAACTCCACCACGGCGCGGGCGCGGGTGGCGCGGACCAGCATGTAGAGCAGCGTGGCCGTGTCCGTCGAGACCGCCAGATGGAATTCCTTCAGCGCCCCGTAGAGTGCGCGGTAGTCCGGGCTGTTCATCAGCGCGCCGAGTGCGTCTTCAGTCTGCGTGCGGCTGTGTGCCTCCAGCCTCGCCGCGCTGGCGCCGGCTTCGGCGAACAGCCGTCTCACCACCGCCGCGCAGGGTTCCTGCGTCAGGGTCGTCATACGCTTCGTCCTCAGGTGTGCTGGCAATCGCGCCGCGCGCCATTAGAATACGAATAAAACATCGCATTTCCTATTCGCATTCCGGGAGTCCCCATGGCCGCAGGCCGCAAACCCGTCATTTCGCCGCGCAAGGCGCCACAGCAGAGGCGCTCCTCGCAACTCGTCGAGGACATTCTCGAGGCCGCGGTTCGCGTTCTGGTGCGCGAGGGCGCGCACCGGTTCACGACTGCGCGCGTGGCGGCGACGGCCGGAATCAGCGTCGGCTCGCTGTATCAGTACTTCCCCAACAAGGAGGCAATACTGTTCCGGCTGCAGGCGCAGGAGTGGCGACACACGATGAATCAGCTGCAGCGCATCCTCACGGACCCCGGTGCCGCACCGCTCGCGCGGCTGCAGTCCGCGGTGCAGATGTTTTTCCGCTCCGAATGCGAAGAGGCGGCGTTTCGCAGCGCCCTCGAGGAAGCCGCCCCACTCTACCGGGAGGCGCCGGAGTCGCGCGCCCACGCCGAGGAGGGCCGCGCGCTGATGCGGCGGTTCATGCAGGATGCGCTGCCAGAGGCCTCGGCGCGCGAGCGGGCCGCCGCCGCCGACCTGATCGGCACCGTCATGTCAGCGGTCGGCAAGACGGTCTCGAGTCAGGGTCGGGCGGGTGCCGAGGTCGATGCGTTCGCCGCGGCGGTCGGCGAGATGTTCTGCTCGTACCTGAGCGCACGTGGCGCTCGAGCGAGAGCACCGCGGCCGACGGGTTGAGCCGCCCGCTCAGGCCCGTCTCCGGCTGTGCGCCGCGCGGCAAGCGCCGGCGCCGGAACGCGAACGTCCGCCGTCATGCGGTACACTCGGTCAGGCCGCGCGAGCCTTTCCCGCGGCAGGACCGTTACCGCACGGCGGCCGTCCGGTCCGCTGAGCCGCGTTCGCCGCGCGCCGCCGTGCGCGCGGGGCGCAGAACAACATGCATCGGATCCGGGGCGTCATGGCGATCGACAACGTCTTCGACTACAGCTTCACGTTGAATGCAGGCCAGTGCGAGGCCGCCGCGCCACCGCCGGTGCGCCGCATCGTCATCGTTGGCGGCGGAACGGCCGGGTGGATGACGGCGCTGATCTTCGCCCAGTCGCTGATCCCCCGCGGCGTGCAGATCACGCTGCTCGAGTCCCCGGCGGTGCCGACCATCGGAGTCGGAGAGGGCTCGACGCCCCTGCTGCGCGGGTTCTTCGATCTGCTGAAGATCGAGGAAGCGGAATGGATGCCGGCCTGCCATGCCACCTACAAGTGCGGCATCAGCTTCGACGGCTGGTCGAGCAAACCGGGGTTCGAGCGCTACTTCCACCCGTTCCCGTCGATGGTGGACATCATGACCCTGACGCAGTTCATCCACAACGCCGAGGCGCGCGTCAGGGGCGCGAACCTGTACGCGCACCCGGACCGGTTCTTCCTCGCGGCGCGCCTGGCGGCCGAGCAGCGCTCGCCGAAGGCCCAGGAGCACTTCCCCTTCGACGTCCTGCATGCGTATCACTTCGATGCGACGCTGCTCGGACAGTTTCTGCACAAGAAGGCGCTAGAGCGCGGCGTGCGCTACAAGAGCTGCCACGTGACGCATGCCGAGGTGAACGCCGAGGGCAACATCGCCGCGGTGCATACGCGCGAGGGGGAGACGATCAGCGCGGATCTGTACGTCGATTGCACGGGGTTCGCAGGCCTGCTGCTGCAGCAGGCCCTGAAGGTCCCGTTCATCAGCTTCCAGAACAACCTGTTCAACGATGCTGCGGTGGCGATGGCCTCGCCGCTCGGCGAGCAGCTCCCGAGCGAGACCCGTTCCACCGCCCTGAAGCACGGCTGGGCCTGGAAGATTCCACTCACCAACCGCTTCGGCAACGGATACGTATACAGCTCGAAATTCTGCAGCTCCGATGCCGCCGAAACCGAACTGCGCGCCCATCTCGGGCTGCTCGAGTCGGAATGCGAGGCGCGCCACGTGAAGATGAGGGTGGGCCGGGTCGCATCGCCCTGGTACGCCAACTGCCTGGCAATCGGTCTCGCCCAGGGTTTCGTCGAACCGCTGGAGGCCACGGCCCTGATGGTGATCCAGTACATGGCGATGAATTTCCTCGCGCTGCTCGAGCGGGGCGATCTGAACGAGGATGCACGCAAGCGATTCAATGCGCTCGTGAACCGCAACTTCGAGGGCATCCGCGACTACATCTGCACCCACTACAAGACCAATTCGCGCACCGATACCGAATACTGGCGGGCCAATGCGGCCAACATGGACCTGTCGGACAACCTGAAGAAGATCCTCTCGCTCTGGGTCACGGGCAAGAGCATCGTGCCGGGCCTGCGCGCCCAGGAATTCGGCCAGGGCTATCCGGTGATGTCCTGGTTCGCGCTCCTCGGCGGCATGGGCATCTTCCCGCAGCCCCAGGCGCTGCGCCCGCCGAGCGCGCAGGAGGCACGCTACGAACTGTCCGAGGTCGACGCGCTGCTGCAGCGCTGCGCCGGGAACTACCTCGATCACCGCGCGGCGCTCGAGCGGATTCCGCCGGCTCGAGCGCCCCTGACGCTGCAGCTGTACTTCTGGTGATCGGGCCCGCGGCAGCATCGCGCCGCGCCGGCCCGGGCCGGGGCGCGCGAGCCGGCATGCTCAGGGCGTGCCGCGGATCTGCGCGACCGCAGCCTTGAGGATCTCGACGATGCGCCGCTTCTCCTCCGGCGAGCTGTGGCGCTTCTCGCGCAGCGCCTGCACCAGCGTCTCGCGCACCGCCGAGAGCTCGCGCCATCCGCTCTGTTCGTCCTCCTCCAGCGCGCCGAGGGCCTCGCGAACCCGACCCATCTTGCGGCCCGCCTGCGCGATCTGGCTCAGCATCGCATCGGCCGCCGCACGGTTTTCGCTCAGATACGTGCTGCCCGCTTCGGTGATGTGGTAGAGCTTCTTCGCACCCTCGGGCGTGACGCTCGCGTACCCCATCTCCTCCAGCCAGGTGAGCGCCGGGTACACCATGCCGGGACTCGGCGCGTAGAAACCCTCGGAGCGCTCCTCCAGGGCCTTGATCAGCTCGTAGCCATGACGGGCCCGCTCGGCGAGCAGCGCGAGCAGTACCAGCTGCAGGTCCCCGGAGGCCAGCCGCCGACCGGCGCGGAATGCACCGCCGCCCATGCCGATACCGCCCATGAAGCCATGGAAATGCGCGAATCCCCCGCCGTGCCGATGGCCCATCACGTGGAAGCGGGTCTGAAAGCCCTCGCGATGACCGGCGTGATGATGAAAATGTCGCTGCATGATGAGGATCCTTAATAACGATAGATATATCTTACGATATGTTTTTTGAGTGTCAATGCAGATATCAGGCTCCTGCTGCCCGCGCGCGCCGCAACGGCGCCGCGATTACGTCGTTGAAAATGCTCGACAATATTCCCCATCGTTCGTGGTGCCGCGATTTGTGAAGTCTGCCTGTTCAGTTAACTGTTCAGCTACCCTTCGCATCTGGTAGCCTACCGGCATGGCCACCGCACCCACTGCCCCTGTCGAACCGACCGTCGCCGCCCTGGCGGCCCAGCTGCGCATCGTGAGTGGCAAGCTCGCCCGGCGGCTGCGCGAGCACGGGCACTTCGGGGACCTCACCTGGACGCAGATGAAGGTCCTCGGCCGGCTGGATCGGGACGGCCCGGCCACGGTGAGTGCGCTGGCCCACGCCGAGGGCATCCGGCCGCAATCCATGGGGGCGACGGTGGCGGCCCTGAAGTCGGCCGGCCTGATCAGCGGGGCCGCCGATCCGCATGACGGACGCCAGACGCTGCTGTCGCTGACGCCCGCCTGCCGCGAGTGGATCCAGGCGTCGCGCGCGGCCCGCGAGGACTGGCTGATGCGTGCCATCGCCAGCCGGCTCGATCCGCCGCAGCATGCCGCCCTCGCCGCCGCCATCGAACTGCTCGAGCGACTGCTCGAACCCTGAACCGCAGCACGCGGCCCGCACCGAGCGGGCGAGCCGCCCCACCGACCCCCGCGAGCACAACATGAACTCCCCCGCCCCGTCGTCGCGCTACAAATGGATCGCGCTCTCGAACACCACCATCGCCGTGCTGCTCGCGACGATCGATTCCTCGATCATGCTGATCGCGATGCCGGAGATCTTCCACGGCATCGGCCTTAATCCCCTC
>JAKADE010000129.1 GCA_021820785.1 Pseudomonadota bacterium | reverse complement strand
TGGGTTCGAGCCGGCAGCCAACGGCCCGAGCGTTTCGAGTTCTCCTTCGACTGAATCCCCGCAGCGTCAGGGCGCGGGGCCGAGCTGCGGAAGTTCCCCCTCCAGCAGCGTGAGGGCGCGGCGCCGGGCCGCTTCGGGGTCGATGCGTCCTGCGGCCACGTCGGCCACCAGTCGGGCATGCTCGCGGTGGCGCAGGCCGATGAGGGCCATGCCCAGGTGATGGGCGACGTTGGCCAGTGCGGCGCGGATCTCCGCGGCAAACTGTTCCCCGTCTCGCGGCCGGCAGACCAGCGCCCCGATGACGGACTGCGCGGCGGTCATCGGCAGGGCGAGCCCTTCGGAGCCGAGGCCGGAGGCGCGTCCGGCGAGCGGCACCGCCTCATGCGTGGCGCGCAATGCAACGAACGCCGCGTCATCGGCGTCGAGCACCTCGGGCCAGGGTCCGCCGTGCGCGGCGCTGCGCCGGTACGTGCTGGCGGACCGTTCATAGATCGCAACCGCCGCGCAGTGCGGCCTCAGCCGTTCGACGGTCATCGCGAGCAGGTGCGTCTCGCGCTCCACGAACGGGCATTCGCGCGCCAGGCGCTCGAGCGCGAGCAGCGCGAGGCGCTGGCTGCGAAAGAAGATCTGCTCGATCCAGCTCTCCAGTCGCCGGTGCAGGGGGCTCAGGATCACTGCCAGGACGAGCGCGGCGAGCGCTTGCAGTGCCCAGCCGACCCGATCGCTGACGGCAAACTGATGAACGCCGAGCTCCAGAACGGAGAACGTGCCGAACACCAATGCCGTGATCACACCAAACACCAGGGCGCGATCGATGACGAAGCCCACGTCGATCAGGCGCGTGCGCAGCACGGCGTACAGCAGGCCCAACAGCGCCATCGCCTGGAGCACGGCCGCGACCTGCAGCGCCACCGTCTGCCACGATGCGGGTGAAAACAGTATCAGCAGGTTGCTGCCCATGAGCACCCCGATGCTCCACAACACCCAGCGAATGCGCAGCCGATCCTCGTGTGCGGCACGGCGATAGCCGGCGATCAGGACGAGCAGCGGCGCCAGGTAGGGGAGACTCAACAGCGCCCTGTTCCGCCCAATATCCGTCGCGAATACGGTGATGCCGGCGCGAACCTCTGTCCAATACGCCGCTTCCGCCACGGCCAGGATGGCGAGCGCCCAGAGCCCGTAGCCGACACGAGCTAGGCGGCGAAGCCGCGAGGGCAGGCCGGCGCCCGCGAGGGCATCGGCGAACGCGTAGACCGCCAGCGTTATTCCAGCAGTAACGACTGCCTTGAGCGTGTGGCGCCAGATGACCCAGTGCGGCCCGATCGGCAGTTGCAGTGGTCCAGAAATGAACATCAAGCCGAGAAAAGCGGCCGACAAGGCCCAGGCCGTCGTGTCACGTCCGCGCCACAGTGTCAGCATCGCGATCGCGAACATCGCCAGCTGAATGGCGCAGAACTCCACCACTTCCAAGGTCGTGTTTGGCGTGGAAATGGCCCGCACCGTCACGGCGAGCGGATGGCCCTGACGGAGGATCGGCAGCGTGATGGTCGTCCCCGCTGCGATGGCGTAAGTGGCAAGAATCGCGGCCCGATCGGTGGGGTTGAGGCGGCCGATCGGCAGCAGATCGCCCGCCTGCAGTCCGCGCGGAAGGGCCGCGCCCGGCTGCGGCTCGATCCGGTACAGTCCGTTCGCCACCGGCTGCAGCTGCAGCGGGAATCCTCCGCCCGCGGACTGCTCGAGCATGATGTGAGCGCCACTGGCGAGGCAGCCGAGTGCGAAGAGAGTCAGGAACAGTCGAATCCCGAGGACGCGTGACATCACGATCTCCCTGCGCAACCGTTGCGGTTGTCGCGCAGGAGTGTAAGGAAAAGCGTCCTGGCGCGGAAGCTGAGGATCGCGCCCCGGCTCAGCGCTCGAGCACCGTGCCGCAGCGCTTGCAGGTGCGCGCGGCGCGATCGGCGTAGAAGCGCTCGAACACCGGCGGCAGCTGTGCCTCGATGTCAGTGAGTTCGATGTAGGTCTCGTGCAGCAGCGCAGCACAGCCCGGGCAGTACCACTGGAACCCGTCGCGCTCGCCGGGGCGCCGCTGCCGCTCGACGACCAGGCCCACCGTGCCGGCCGGGCGCTGCGGGGAGTGTGGTACGAGCGCCGGCAGCAGCAGCATCTCCCCGGCGCGGATCTGTACCTCGAGCGGCCGGCCCTCCTGCATCGTCTTCAGGACCATCTCGCCCTCGAGCTGGTAGAACAGTTCCTGGCCCGGATCGACGTGATAGTCCCGGCGCGTGTTGGGACCGCCGACCACCATGATGATGAAATCCCCGTCCTCGAACACGCGGCGGTTGCCGACGGGCGGCTTCAGCAGGTGGCGGTTCTCTTCGATCCACTGCGGGAAATTCAGCGGCTTGAGCGCATCCACGGCGGATCTCCTCAGGATTCGATCGATTGGTAACCGCGCGAGGGCACCGCGGTGGTGATGCCGCGCTCGAGGTCGAAGGCGGTGAGCGCGCCGCCCCAGACGCAGCCGGTGTCGAGCCCGATCAGGTTATCGCGCAGCGTCAGGCCGAGCGCCGACCAGTGGCCGAAGACGATGCGTACCTCGCGGCTCAACGGGCGTTCGAGGTCGAACCACGGCCGCCACGGCGAGTCCGCGCCCGGCGGTTTGCCCTTCAGGGCCAGATTGATGCGCCCGTCGACTGCGCACAGGCGCAGGCGTGTCAGCGTGTTGATGATGAAGCGCAGCCGCTCGAAGCCCTCGAGCGAATCGGACCAGCGCTCCGGCCCATCCCCGTACATGTGCTCGAACAGTCCCTTGCGGCCGCGGCGCAGCTCGGCCTCGACCTCGCGGGCGTACCCGCAGGCGGCCTGTGCCGACCACGCCGGTACGATGCCAGCATGCACCATCAGGTCGCCGTCCTCGAAGTGCGCGAGCGGCCGTTCGGTGAGCCACTCGATCAGCCGCTCGCGGTCCTTCGCTTCGAGCACGGCCTGCAGCGTGTCGGAACGGCGTGCCGGACGGCAGCCGGCCGCCACCGCCAGCAGGTGCAGGTCGTGATTGCCGAGCACGGTCTCGGCGTTGGCGCCGAGCGCACGCACGAACCGCAGCACCTCGAGGGAGTGCGGTCCGCGGTTGACCAGATCGCCGACGAACCACAGCCGGTCGCGGTCGGAAGAGAAGCCGATCCGCTTGAGCAGCTCGCGCAGTTCTTCGTAGCAGCCCTGGACGTCGCCGATGGCGAATCGGCTCACTGCAGGATCCCGGGCATGGCGAGGCGGAACAGCGGGATCGGCGCCTCGAAGGGCTCGCCGTCGGCGTCGACCATCTGGTAGCTGCCCTGCATGGTGCCCACGGGCGTCTCCAGGACCGCGCCGCTCGAGTAGCGGAAGCCCTGGCCGGGCTCGAGCCGCGGCTGCTCGCCGACCACGCCATCGCCGCGTACTTCCTTCACCCCGCCGTTGGCGTCGGTGATGATCCAGTGCCGCTTCAGCAGCGTTGCCGGTTGCCCGCCCTCATTGAGGATGGTGATGGTGTAGGCGAACACGTAACGCTGTTCGCGGGGATTGGACTGCTCGCCGAGATAGCTGGTCTCGACGTCGATACGGATTTTGTGCGGCGCGCTCATACGCCACTAGTCTACCGGGGCGCAGCCCGGGGGGCGATGCGCGCGGCGCGCCTCAGTCCGCGCGCGGCGCCGCCGCGCGCCTGACGCGCACCGCGAGCACGTCGCAGGGGGCCGCGTGCAGGACGGCGTCCTCGGTGAAGTTGACCAGGATCGACATGCCGTGACGCTCGCGGCTGCCGAGCACGATCAGGTCGGCCTGACGTTTGCGCGCAACGCGCACGATCTCGGCTTTGACGTTGCCGGACTCGACCCAGCATGGGGCGGTGCCGAGCCCGAGCTGCCCGGCGAGCTTGGCGAGGTGGGTGCGGGCGCGCTGCACCAGAGCATCCTCGACGCCCGCGCTGGTGATGAGCGCCTCGGACATCGGCTCGACGGGCAGCAGCTCGACCACGTGCAGCAGCTCGATTTCCGCCTGCAGGCGCGCGGCGAGCGCCGCGGCGTGCCGGCCGACCTGCAGACTGTCCTCGCGCAGATCGAGGACCACGAGGATACGGCGGTAGGACTCCCCGGTCATGCCCGAGAGCGTAGCTCAATCCGCTGCGGCGGACACCTGGGCGAGTGCGTTGAACCGCTCCGGTGCGAGCGTCTCGGGCCGGGCGCCCGGATCGATGCCGCAGCGCTCGATCTGCTCGACGCTGACCCGTCCGCGCAGGCTGTTACGCACCGTCTTGCGTCGCTGGGAGAACGCCGCAGCGACCAGGGGCGCGAAGCCGGGGTGCACCGGGAAGCGTGGCGCGGCACGCACCGTCAGGCGCGCGACGGCGGACCAGACCCGCGGCGGCGGCTGGAAGGCGCCGGGACCGACCTCGAACAGCGGCTCGACGTCGACCCAGGGGGCGAGCATCACCGTCAGGCGCCCGTAGGCCGGATCGCCCGGCGCGGCCGCCATGCGCTCGATGACCTCGCGCTGCAGCATGACGTGCAGGTCGAGGATCGAGGCGGCGCTCTCGAGCAGGTGAAACAGCAACGGCGTGGAGATGTTGTACGGCAGGTTGCCCACCACGCGCAGCCGCCCGCCGCGCTCGGCGGCGAGTGCCGGGAAATCGAACCGCAGCGCGTCGGCTTCGCGCAGCGTGAAGCGCGGCTCGGCAGCGAAGCGCCCGCGCAGCAGCGCGGCGAGGTCGCGGTCGATCTCCACGGCATCGAGGCTTCGGCACGGGGTGCCGAGCAGGTGCTCGGTGAGCGCGCCGCGGCCCGGTCCGATCTCGACCAGGCGGTCCTCGGGGCCCGGTGCGACCGCCGCGACGATGCGTTCGAGTACCGCCGGGTCGTGCAGGAAGTGTTGCCCGAAGCGCTTGCGCGCGCGCGGCTCGGCGGCTCCGCGACCCTGTGGTGCGTCGCGGCTCACGGGTCGCGCCGCGCGGCGAGCGCGACCGCCAGCTCGAGGGCCGCCACGAGGCTGCCCGGCTCGGCGCACCCGGTGCCCGCCAACTCCAGGGCGGTCCCGTGATCGACCGAGGTGCGCAGGATCGGCAGTCCGAGCGTCACGTTCACCGCGCTGTCGAAGCCGGCGTGTTTGATCACCGGCAGGCCCTGATCGTGATACATGGCGAGCACCGCGTCGTAGTGCGCGAGCACGCGCGGCACGAACACCGTGTCCGCCGGCAGCGGGCCGCTCACCTCGAGGCCGCGTGCGCGCATTGCAGCGATCGCCGGACCGATCACCAGGATTTCCTCATCGCCGAGGTGTCCGCCCTCGCCGGCATGCGGGTTCAGCCCGCAGACCCCGATGCGCGGCCGCGCGAGCCCCCACCAGCGTCGCAGGTCGTGATCGAGGATCGCGAGGGTCGCGCACAGCGACTCGCGGGTGATCGCCGCGCTTACCCTCGCGAGCGGCAGGTGGGTCGTGGCGAGCGCCACGCGCAGCGTCCCGGTGGCGAGCATCATGACCGGACTCGCCCCGGTGCGCTCGGCGAAGAATTCCGTGTGGCCGGTGAAGGGCACTCCGGCGTCGTTGATGACGCCCTTGTGCACCGGGGCGGTCACGATGGCGGCGAACTCTCCGGCGAGGGCCCCGGCGCAGGCCCGCTCGAGCAGCCCGGTCACGTAATGCGCATTGCGCACCTCGAGCCGCCCGGGCGTGCACGGCGCGGCGAGCGCGTGATGCTCGACGATGAGGCGCCCGGGCCGGTGCGGGCAGGGCGCCGCGCTCGGGTAGGGGTGCAGCTCGACGGCGAGCCCGAGCTGCCGGGCCCGCGCGGCGAGCAGCTCCGCGTCGGCCAGGCACACCAGCTCGCACGGCAGCGTCCGGGCGGCGATCGCGAGGCACAGGTCGGGGCCGACGCCGGCGGGCTCCCCCGAGGTCAGCACGATCCGCGGCAGCGCCATGGGGCTGCGCTCAGTCGCTGAGAATCTTCACGTAGGCGTCGTCGCGCAGCCGCTGCAGCCACAACTCGGCGTCCTCGTCGGCGCGGCTGGCGCGGATCGCCTCCATGGCGTGCAGCCGCTTCATTTCCTTCGTCTCGTCGAACTGGCGGCGTCCGAGGAGCTCGGCGATGTGCCAGCCGAAGCGGGTCTGGAAGGGCTGGCTGATCTGCCCCACCTTGAGCTTGCTGATGGCCTTGGCGAAGCGTGGCGTGAAGGCGTTCGGGCTCTGCCAGCCCAGATCCCCGCCCTGTGCCGCCGAGCCCGGGTCCTGCGAGACCGAGGCGGCGATCACGGAGAACTTCACCTTGCCGGAGCGGATTTCCTTGCGGATCTTCTCCAGACGCTCACGCACCGTGGCGTTGTCCTGCAGCGCGTTCGGAATGAGCAGGATGTGCCGCACGTGCACCTGCGCGACGATGTCCTTGTGCACGTTGCGGCGCACCTGGTTCAGCTTCACGATGTGAAAGCCGGACGGCGTGCGGATGGGAGCGCTGACCTCGCCGGGCTTGAGTGTCGGCACGACGTTGGTAAGGAAGGTCGGCAGGTCGACGCCCTTGCGCCAGCCGAGGTCGCCGCCCTTGAGCGCATCTCCGCTGTTGGAGTAGGTGACCGCGAGCTTGCCGAAGTTCTTGCCCGCCTTGGCGAGCGCGTCGACCTTGTCGGCCAGATGCTGTGCGGCGGCCAGCTGTTGCGGCGTGGCGTTCGGCGGCACGGCGATGAGGATGTGCGATACGTTGTATTCCTCGCCGGCCGCGGGCGCATCGGCCTGATGCGCGAGGAACTGGTCGATCTGACGCGGCGTGACCACGATGCGCTGCAGCACGTCGCGTTCGCGCAGCAGGCCGATGATCAGCTGATCGCGCATCTGATCGCGGTAATCGGCGTAATTGATGCCCTGCTGCGCAAGCGCCGTCGGCAGGTCGGCAAAGGGGATGCCGTTGCGTGCCGCGACGTTCTGCAGCGCCGCGTTCAGCGTGTCGTCGGAGATCGTGATGCCGTCCTGCTGGGCCTGCTGCAGCTGGACTTTCTGCAGGATCAGGCTGTTGAGCACCTGCTTGCGCAGCACGCTCTGGGCCGGCGGGGTGAGCCCCTGGGCTTTGAGTTCCGCGACCACCTGGTGTACGCGGCTGTCGAGCTGGCTCTGCATGATCACGCCGTTGTTGACGATCGCCGCGATGCGGTCGAGCAGCTCTCCCTGGGTCGAGAGGTCGCGGGTCTGGGCAAGCGCCCGGCCCGGCAGCAGCGCGAGCGCGGCCGTTGCGCACAGCGCCGCGAACCAGACCCCGTGTTTCAGACCCGTCGCGCGGGTGTTCCGAGGGGGCTGGGGAGAGAAGAAAAAGTGCCGCCGCATGCGCTTCAGTCCTCGATCGCTCTTCTAGGGATGGGGTGCCGGGGAGGTCATGGCCGCCGGAGTGTAGCCGGGGAT
>JAKADE010000128.1 GCA_021820785.1 Pseudomonadota bacterium | reverse complement strand
AAGCCGACCCTCGGCCGGATCATGGACGTGCTCGGCGCGCCGCAGGACAACCGCGGTCCCGTCACGTCCGAGCAGAGCCTGCCGATTCACCGGCCGCCGCCGTCGTTCGAGGAACAGGCGGGTGGTCAGGATCTGCTGGTCACCGGCATCAAGGTCATCGATCTGCTCGTGCCGTTCGCCAAGGGCGGCAAGGTCGGCCTGTTCGGCGGTGCCGGCGTGGGCAAGACCGTCAACATGCTCGAGCTGATCAACAACATCGCCAAGCAGTACAGCGGTCTGTCCGTGTTCGCCGGCGTGGGTGAGCGTACCCGCGAGGGCAACGATTTCTACCACGAGATGATAGAAGCGGGCGTCATCGACGCGCAGGAGCTCAGCAACTCCAAGGTGGCGATGGTGTACGGCCAGATGAACGAGCCGCCAGGCAACCGTCTGCGCGTGGCGCTCACCGGCCTGACCATGGCCGAGCATTTCCGCGACGAGGAGCACCCGGACGGCACCCGCGGGCGCGACGTGCTGCTGTTCATCGACAACATCTACCGCTACACGCTCGCCGGCACCGAGGTCTCGGCACTGCTCGGGCGCATGCCCTCGGCGGTGGGCTACCAGCCGACGCTGGCGGAGGAAATGGGCGCGCTGCAGGAGCGCATCACCTCCACCAAGACCGGTTCGATCACCTCCATTCAGGCGGTCTACGTTCCGGCGGACGACATGACCGACCCGTCTCCTGCGACGACGTTCGCGCACCTCGATGCGATCGTGGCGCTGTCGCGCCAGATCGCGACCCTCGGCATCTACCCGGCGGTCGATCCGCTGGAGTCGACCAGCCGCCAGCTCGACCCGCTGGTGGTCGGCGAGGAGCACTACAACGTCGCGCGCGGCGTGCAGGCGGTGCTGCAGCGCTACAAGGAGCTGCAGGACATCATCGCCATCCTCGGCATGGACGAGCTGTCCGAGGAAGACAAGCTCACCGTGTACCGCGCCCGCAAAGTGCAACGCTTCCTGTCTCAGCCGTTCAACGTCGCCAAGGTGTTCACCGGTCAGGACGGCAAGACCGTGCCGCTCGCCGAGACCATTCGCGGCTTCAAGGGCATCATCAGCGGTGAGTTCGATCACCTGCCGGAGCAGGCGTTCTACATGGTCGGCACCATCGATGAGGCGGTGGCCAAGGCCAAGACGCTTCAGTAGGAGAGAGCTTCATGGCCGAGCCGCATACCATCCAGGTCGAAGTCGTCAGCGCCGAGGGTGAGATTTTCTCGGGGCTGGCGACCATGGTGTTCGCGCCGGCCTCGCAGGGCGACATCGGCGTGGCGCCGCGCCACGCGCCGCTGCTCTCGATGCTCAAGCCGGGCGAGGTGCGGGTCGAGACACCCTCGGGCGAGGAGCTGTTCTTTTTCGTCGGCGGCGGTGCCATCGAGGTGCAGCCGCACCGTGTGACGGTGCTCGCCGACACCGCGCTGCGCGCCAAGGACCTCGACGAGGCCGCGGCGCTCGCCGCGAAGCAGCGCGCCGAGGAGGCGCTGAAGGATCGCAGCAGCCATATCAGCCAGGCCGAGGCGCTGGCGGAATTGGCCCGCGCCGCTGCTCAGCTGAAGCTCATTGCGAAACTGCGCAAAGTGCGGGGCTGATCGCGCACCGTGCCCGTCCGGGCGATAATCGCCGCATGAACACCCCCGCAGCCGCGCCAGGCGCGGCGCTCTCGGTCGTCATTCTGGCCGCAGGCGAAGGCAAGCGGATGAAATCCCGCTGGCCGAAGGTCCTGCAGAGCCTGGCAGGACGCACGCTGCTCGCCCACGTGCTTCAGACGGCGCGGGCGCTGTCGCCGGCGGCCATCCACATCGTCTACGGACACGGCGGGGAGCAGGTCCGCGCCGCCTTTCCCGAAGCTGGGTTGAAGTGGGTGCATCAGGCGCAGCAGCTCGGCACCGGGCATGCACTGCAGCAGGCCGCTCCCGAGCTCGAAGATGGCGCCACCGTCCTGGTGCTCTACGGCGACGTGCCGCTGCTGCGCGCGCAGTCGCTCGCCGGACTCGTGGACATCGCGGCGGCGGGCGCGCTCGCGGTCCTCACCATGGAGCCGGCCGACCCGAGCGGTTACGGGCGGATCGTGCGCGATGCGGCCGGCCACGTGGCCCGGATCGTCGAACACAAGGACGCCTCGGCGGCCGAACGGCGCATCGGTGAATGCAATACCGGGGTGCTGGCCGCGCCGGCTCGGCTCCTGAAGCAATGGCTCGCGGTGCTGCGCAATGACAACGCCCAGGGCGAGTATTACCTGACGGACGTCATCGGACTCGCCGCGCGTTCCGGTGTCCCCGTGACGCCGGTGATGCTGGCAGACCCGATCGAAGCACTCGGCGTCAACGACAAGGAACAGCTGGCCGAACTCGAGGCGGTGTGCCGCCGCAATGCGGCCAGGACGCTGATGCGCGCAGGCGTGACCGTCGCCGATCCTGCGCGCGTGGATGTGCGCGGTGTAGTCGTGCATGGGCAAGATGTATTCCTGGACGTTAACGTCGTTCTGGAAGGCCACGTCACGCTCGGCAACAATGTGCGGATTGGCCCGGGTTGTGTTCTGCGCGATTGCCGGATCGGCGATGACACGGAACTGTTCGCGCATTGCGTGCTCGAGGGCGCGACCATCGGCCGTGGCGCGCGCGTCGGGCCGTTCTCGCGCATCCGGCCGACTACGGCGCTCGGTGACGGCGTGCACATCGGCAACTTCGTCGAAATCAAGAACGCGACGCTTGGTACCGAGTCGAAGGCCAACCATCTCTCCTACGTCGGCGACGCCGAAGTCGGCGCGCAGGTCAACGTTGGCGCCGGCACCATCGTCGCCAATTATGACGGCGCCAACAAACACCATACGCGCATTGGAGATCGCGCGCATACCGGTTCGAACAGTGTGCTGGTCGCACCCATCACGGTGGGCGAGGGCGCCACGATTGCAGCCGGATCGACCGTCACGCGCGAGGTGCCGGCGAACAAGCTCACGATCGCGCGGGCGCGGCAGGCCACCATCGACGGTTGGCGGCGGCCGGTCAAGAAGAGGTAGAGGCGCGTCGCACGACGCGGCACCGCGCCGATCCGCGCAGGGCACGTGCCGCAAACTCGGCGGGTGGGTCACGATAGAGATGTGACGCGAGCGTCGTCGCTTGATCGAGCATTCGGTCGCTGCGCGCATCGATCTGCGAGAGCAGCCGCGCTCGAGTGGCGCTGCGCATTGGAACCTCGAATGTGCGGGCGCGCAGAGTGGCGAGATCGTGTTCAGCCCCTAGCACATCGGAAAGTCGATGTGCGGCCGCCACCAGCGGCGGCGTCTCACGCCGGCGTGCCGGCGTGAGCGCCTGCAATTGGTGCCAGAGGTACTTCGTCTGCTTGCGCAGTTCATGCAGGTTCTCTGCCGTCGGGTGCAGACGCGCCTGCGCGAGCGCGGCGCGTGCCCGTGCATACACCCGCCGCAGACCGTTCTGCAGGACCCGCCAGTCGCAGCGCATCTCGGATGCCTCGGGCAACTCGCGCCTGACGGTGCGCAGGATCTTGCGGGCACGCTTCACCGAAGACATTTCCGCCCGCAGGCTGCTGCGCGCCAGGGCATGCTCCTTGCGCAGGCGCGAGCGCAGATCCGGGGCGGCACCGTGCAGCGGCAGATTGCTCAGGGTGTCGAGCAGGACCTTGCTGTCGCGCGCCGCACTGAGGTGACGGGCTGCGTCCCGCAGCGCCGCATTCCGCTGGTGATATTCGCGCTCCCCGAGACCTGCGCGCATCAATCGCAGCATCGCCCGCGCACGCTTCAGATCCTTGCGCACACCATGGACCGCCCGATCGGACAGGGGATGCTCCCCCAGCAGGGCGATCGCATCTGCCAGGCTGTCCCAGGTGATGCGACGCACGTCCGGGAGGGGGGCGCGCGCGGCGGCATGAAGCGCACTCATCGTGCCACGCTACGCAGGCGAGCCACGACGGTCTATCCGCATTGACCGGGGCCTCGGGGCACTGCCTTGGTCAACGAGGATACTCGCCGAACGAGCGCCTAAGACGCGCATTTAGGCGGCGAAATGTCTCAAAAAAGCGCCAACCACGGCCAGGTGAACCATGGACCGGGGACTGAGTGACTTCTGGGGGCCCTCATCCCACCGCTCCAGGGAACCGTGCGCGGTTGCTGCGTCCGCGCGGGCCGACTTGAGGCAAACTGTCCGTCCCCTGTCGAGCCCGAAGGCCTCATTCATGTGCGGAATCGTCGGCGCCATTGCCGAGCGCAACATCGTCCCGGTCCTCATCGAGGGCCTGCGCCGTCTGGAATACCGCGGATACGACTCGGCGGGTCTGGCCGTGATCGGCGGCGGCAAGCTGGTCCGTGTGCGTACCGTCGGCAAGGTGAGGAAACTCGAGGAGGCCCTTGCAACTGCCCCTGCCGGCGGCGCCCTCGGCATTGCGCATACGCGTTGGGCAACGCACGGCGCCCCGAGTGAGCGCAACGCCCATCCGCACCTGTCGCAGGCCGGCATCGCCATCGTTCACAACGGCATCATCGAGAACCATGAAGCCCTGCGCGCAGACCTCGAGCGTCAGGGCTACCGGTTCGAGTCCGAAACGGACACCGAAGTCATCGCCCACCGCATTCACCACCACCTGCAGGGCGGGCACGATCTGCTCGCCGCCGTGCGCGCGACCGTCGCGGAACTCCAGGGCGCGTACGCCCTTGCGGTGATCAGCGAACGCGAGCCCGACCGCCTGTTGGTCGCCCGCGCCGGCTGTCCGGTCGTCATCGGTCTGGGCGTCGAGGAAAACTTCGTGGCCTCCGATGTCGCGGCGCTTCTGCCGGTGACCCGGCGGTTCATGTTCCTCGAAGAGGGCGACATCGCGGAGATCCGCCGCACGTCGGTGCGGATCATCGATCAAGGCGGCCACCCGGTCGAACGGCCGGTGCGCGAGAGCGATCTCAGCGCCGATGCCGCCGAGAAGGGCCCTTACCGGCACTTCATGCTCAAGGAGATCCACGAGCAGCCGCGCGCCATCGCCGATACCCTGGCGGAGCGCGTCGCCAATGGCCGGCTGCTCGAAGCCGCCTTCGGCCCGGCGGCCGCCGAGATCTTCAAGCGCACGGCCTGTGTGCACATCGTGGCCTGCGGCACGAGCTACCACGCCGCCTCAGTCGTGCGGTATTTCATCGAGCAGATCTGCCGCATTCCGTGCGCTGTCGACATTGCCAGCGAGTACCGCTACCGCAATCCACTGGTTCCTCAAGACACGTTGTTCGTGACCATCTCGCAGTCGGGCGAGACCGCCGATACGCTCGCCGCTCTACGGCTTGCTCGCCAGTCGGGCTACCTCTCCACGCTCGCGATCTGCAACGTCCCGGAGAGCTCTCTGGTGCGCGAATCCGATCTGGTGATGCTGACGCGTGCCGGACCGGAAATCGGCGTCGCATCGACCAAGGCGTTCACGACCCAGCTGACGGCGCTCGCGATGCTGACCATTGCACTGGCGCGGCACCACGGTGCCGATGCCGAGCGCGAACACGGACTGGTGAGTCGTCTCGTCGAACTCCCCGGCATGATCGAAAAGGTGCTCACCCTCGATCCGCTCATTCATCGGCTGGCGGAACGCTTCGCGGACAAGCACCACACGCTGTTCCTCGGTCGCGGAGCGCTGTATCCGATCGCGATGGAAGGTGCGCTGAAGCTGAAGGAAATCTCCTACATTCATGCCGAGAGCTACCCGGCGGGTGAGCTCAAGCACGGTCCGCTGGCGCTCGTCGACGCCGATATGCCGGTCATTGCGGTGGCGCCGAACAACGACCTGCTCGAGAAACTGAAGTCGAACCTCATGGAAGTGCGTGCCCGCGGCGGAGAACTGATCGTGTTCGCCGATCCGGAATCCGGTCTGCAGCCGAGCGATGGGGTGACAGTCATCGAGATGCCGAAACACGTCACCTACTTCCAGGCGCCGGCCGTCTACACCGTGCCGCTGCAGCTCCTCGCGTACCACGTAGCGATCCTGAAGGGCACGGACGTCGATCAGCCGCGCAATCTCGCAAAGAGTGTGACGGTCGAATAACCCGCAACTAGAGAAGGACATTAAAGTCTTGTTTGGGACAAATGCTCTTTCCATGAGCCGAAAAGTCAAATGGTCCTTCTTGGATCCCGAAAAGACGGGATAAAAGGGGCACTTGCCGCAGCCGACGTGCGTTTCTCCCCCGGAGTCACAGGATGGTCTCAATGATGGCCGACCTGGAATGGGGGGCGCCGGATTTTAGACCTGCCTTGAACAAATAGTCTTTCCGTCGATGCCGGTAGAACAATAAAGCCTTGTGCGGCGTTCCCCCTGAGATGTTGCCGCAGCCGGCATGATGAAAGGAAAATTCGTGCCGCACCGCCGATGGGCACAAACGTTGAGCGGGGTCGGCTCCCCGGATCTGCGCTGAGAGGCGTTCTCCTGCGAGCAAACATTCAGCGCAGTGATTAGAATCCCGCCTGAGATTGACCGGCGAGGTGACCGATACGTGCTCAATCCCAAGCTGTCGAACGGAAGTCCCGCCCACGATGTTCGCCCGTGGTTGCTGCGGATCGTCATTTCGGCGGTGGCGCTACTCGCATTCGTGGTGATCGTCGCCAGCAACCATAATCAGGTGCCGTTCTCAATCACTTGCGGCGGTGCCACCTGCCAGGTCACCGCTGTCTGGACGAACGTCACGACATCCCCGCTGCGGGTCGGCGACCAGATTGTGCTGCCGGAGCAGCCGTTCCCGAGCCGCACGGCGCTGCTAGCGCCCAATGTTCCACGCGGCCAGGACTATGAGTTCCGCGTTCGGCGCGGCCCGCAGCGATTGCGCGTGAGGGTGCAGGCCATCCCGGCTACCGGTCTGCCCGGCACGGGATTACCCGTCGCATCCCGGACGATCATCGGCTTCGCGCTCCTCTTCGGGTTGCTCATGCTCTGGCGGGGAGAGACCGCGGCGAGCCGGGGACTGTGCCTGTTCGCACTAAGCCTCGTGGTCGGCGCGGGCGCAGTAGCACACCCGTTGAGCCCACCCTGGAATTTGGTGGGCGAGGCACTCGCAACCCTCCTCGGCGGGCCCGTTGCGCTGTTCGGCATCTACATGACGGCCGATGCGCTGGTGCACGCGGGTTCCAGTTCTCACACTGTCCGGAGATCCAGAGCGGCATATCTTGTCACGCTCGCGCTGTTGTATGTCTCAGAAGCGGCACCACAACTGCTGATCGCATTCGGCTACCGGGTGCCGCTCTACAACGCCGTGCAGTTTCTCTGGCTCGGGCTGGGGGGAATTGTCTGGATCGTTCCGCTCGTCTATCTCCTGCATCGTTATCGAGTGAGCCCGCCGGAGAGCCGTCTGCGCATCCGCTGGTTCATCGTGGCCATTGCGCTGCTACTTCCGGTGCTCGTTTGCAATATGTTGCTGC
>JAKADE010000127.1 GCA_021820785.1 Pseudomonadota bacterium | reverse complement strand
GAGTCGACGAACGCGGCGCACGCCGGCGTCGATCCGGAGGTGACCTTGCGCACCGTGGCGAGGCGATGCTCCTTGTCGCCGGGGTTGATGCGTTCGGGGCTGTAACCGACGAAGAAATCGCGGTTGAAGGTCAGGCCTGAGGTTCGCTCGAGCAGCGGCACGCAGATCTCCTCGGTGCAGCCGGGGTAGACGGTGGATTCGTAGATGACGACGTCGCCACGCTTCAGGACCGAGCCGACGCTCGCCGTTGCGGCATTGAGTGCGCCGAGGTCGGGCCGCTTGTACATGTCGATCGGCGTTGGTACCGCCACAATGTAGACGCGGCAGCGGCGCAGATCATTCAACTGCGTCGTAAAGGTCAGGTGCTTGGCAAGCGCGAGTTCCCGATCGCTCACCTCCAGGGTGTCATCCCGCCCCGCGCGCAGTTCCGCGATGCGGCGCGCTTTGACGTCGAATCCGACGGTCGGGAAACGCTTGCCGAACTCCACGGCGAGCGGCAGGCCGACGTAGCCGAGGCCGACGATGCCGAGGCGGCGATTGCGCAGATTGAACACGCGGTGTCTCCTCGCGCCCGTCGTTCGCGACGGTACGTAGCTGGCGTGTTGGAGTCTGTCATGGCCCGCGCCGCGGGCTATAGGTAGCTGCCGCAGCGGTGCGTCACGGCAGGTGTTCGCGCGCCAGGTATTCCGCGCTCTGCATCTCGATGAGCCGGCTGGCAGTGCGCTGGAACTCGAAGCGCAACCGTTCGCCGTGGTACAGGGCATCCGGGGCGGCGGCAGCCGAGACCACGAGCTTCACGTTGTGGTCGTAGAGCTCATCGACGAGTCCGATGAACCGTCGCGTTTCATCGTGGCGGCTCTCGTCGAGCCGCGGGACCTGTTCGAGCAGTACTGCCGGGTACAGCCGCGCGATCTCGATGTAATCGTCCGGGCTGCGTGGCCCGGCGCACAAGGCCTCGAAGCCGAACCACACGGCACCGTCGCTCTGGCGCACCACCGGGATGGGACGCTCGTTGATCTCGAGCGGCGCCGCGCTCCAGTCGGCGTGTTGTGCGAGCTCATCGAACAGCGCCGCGAATCGGTCCGTGGTGTCGGCCGCAGTGCTCGCCAGGTAGGTGTCCGCCTGAGTGAGCCGGCGCAGCCGGTAATCGCTGCCGCCGTCAACCGGGACGACTTCGGTGTGCCGCTCGAGCAGCGCGATTGCCGGCAGAAACCGCTGGCGCTGAAGTCCGTCACGATACAGCTGCGCTGGCGGGCTGTTCGAGGTTGCCACCAGCGTCACGCCCCGTCTGAACAGCCCGTCGAACAGTCCGCCGAGGATCATCGCGTCGGCGATGTCGCTCACGAACAGCTCATCGAAGCACAGCACACGCGTGTCGGCGGCGATTCGCTCGGCGAGCACCTCGAGCGGGGAGGCGTGCTCGCCGAGGCGATTCAGTTCCGTGTGCACCTCGTGCATGAAGCGGTGGAAGTGCCGGCGACGCCGTTCGGGAAACGTCAGGCTCTGAAAGAACAGGTCCATCAGCCAGGTCTTGCCGCGGCCGACCGGCCCCCACAGGTAGATGCCGCGTGGTGCGGCACGACCGCGGTGCGTCAGACGCTGGAGCATACGCCGCACGCCAAACCCCTCTGCCGCGTGCGCGCTGATCAGGCGCGCGCGCAGGCTCTCGAGGCGTGCCAGGACCGCGAGCTGCGCCGGGTCGCTCCGGTACCCGCGCGTGCCCAGTTGCTGCGTGTAGAGTTCGCGCAGCGTCGGCGCAGCCGACTGCTCCATGCGTGCCGTATCCTCAGCCGCCGAGTTCGGGCAGGTTGCGGAAGTGCTCGAGCGCCTCGGGATTCGCGAGCGCCTCGACGTTGAGCACGGGTCTGCCATGGATGACGTCGCGCACGGCGAGCTCGGTCAGCTTGCCGGAGCGGGTTCTGGGGATGTCGGGGACGGCGATGATCTTGGCGGGCACGTGCCGCGGAGTGGTGCTGGTGCGGATCGCGGTGCGGATGCGATCTTTGAGGGACTTGTCGAGGTCAATGCCGGACTGCAGGCGTACGAACAGGATCACGCGCACGTCGTTCTGCCAGTCCTGGCCGACGGCGATGGCCTCGGTGATTTCGGGCAGGCTTTCCACGGCGGAGTAGATCTCGGCGGTGCCGATGCGCACGCCGCCCGGATTGAGGACGGCATCGGAGCGGCCATAGATGACGATGCCGTCGTGCTCGGTGAGTTCGGCGTAATCGCCGTGGTGCCACACCCCGGGGAAGCGCTCAAAGTAGGCGGCGCGGTATTTCTGTCCCTCGGGGTCGTTCCAGAAAGCCACCGGCATGGATGGAAACGGGGCGGTGCAGACCAACTCGCCGCGCTCGGCGCGCACGGGTCGTCCGGCCGGATCGAAGATCTCCACGCGCAGTCCGAGGCCGCGACACTGCAGCTCGCCGCGGTACACCGGCAGGGTGGGGCAGCCGAGGGCGAAGCAAGACACGATGTCGGTTCCGCCGGAAATCGAAGCGAGCTGCAGATCGGCCTTGATGGCGCGGTAGACGAACTCGAAGCCCTCCGGCAGCAGCGGGGAGCCGGTGGAGAGGATCGAGCGCAGTGCGCCGAGATCGACTTCGCGCTCCGGGGTGTAGCCGTTTTTCTCCAGCGCCGAGAGGTATTTGGCGCTGGTGCCGAAGACCGTGATGCGCTCCCGCTCGGCCAGGCGCCACAGCACTCCCGGGTCGGGATGAAAGGGGTTGCCATCGTAGAGGATGAGCGTCGCCCCGGTGGCGAGCGCGCTCGCCAGCCAGTTCCACATCATCCATCCGCAGGTGGTGTAGTAGAAGATCCGGTCGGAGCGCTGCAGGTCCACGTGCAGCAGGTGCTCCTTCTGATGCTGCAGGAGCGTGCCGCCGGCGCCGTGCACGATGCATTTCGGCACACCGGTGGTACCGGAGGAGAACAGGATGTAGAGCGGGTGGTTGAACGGCAGTGGCGTGAAGCGCAGCGGCGCGCCGCGCGTGCCGAAGTGTTCCCAGAGCGTGGTGCGCGCCGCGGCATCCCCGAGTCGCTCAAGCGCCGGTGCGGCGCTGACGTACGGGATGACGATGAGACGCTCGACGCTCGGCAGCTGCCGGGCAGCCTCTCCGATCGGACCGAGCGAGTCGAGTGTTTTGCCCGTGTAGAAGTACCCGTCGGCCGTGAACAGCACCTTCGGCGCGATCTGTCCGAACCGGTCAAGCAGACCGCGTACGCCGAAGTCCGGTGAGCAGGACGACCAGATCGCCCCGAGGCTCGCCGTGGCCAGCATGGCGATGAGGGTCTGCGGCAGGTTCGGCAGGTAGCCGGCGACCCGATCGCCGGAACCGACTCCCGCTTCGCGCAGCCCCGCAGCGATGCGCGCGACCTCATCGGCGAGTTGGCGGTAGGTCAGGCGCTGCTCGGCGCCGCGTTCGTTGCTGAAAGTGATCGCGGCGTGGTCGTCGCGGTAGCGCAGCAGGTTCTCGGCGAAGTTCAGGCGGGCCGTCGGGAAGAACCGCGCCCCCGGCATCCGCTCCGGGTGCTCGATCGCCGGCCCCTCGCCCCACTCGGCGCGCACGTCGGCGAAGTTCGCCAGTTCGCTCCAGAACTCGCCGGGTTCGCTCACCGACCAGGCATAGAGGGCCGCATAGCCGTCGAGCGCGAGCCCGCGCCGGGCATTCACCCGGGCGATGAAGCGTGTCAGGTTTGCCGCCGCCACGCGCTGCGCAGAGGGTGTCCAGATCGGATCCATGGCCGCTACAGGGACTGATAGTTCGGTCCGGAGCCGCCCTCCGGAGGCGTCCAGTCGATGATGGCGTAGGGGTCCTTGATGTCGCAGGCCTTGCAGTGCACGCAGTTGGCGGCGTTGATCTGCAGCCGCCGTCCGCCGGCATCCTCGACCATCTCGTAGACATTGGCCGGGCAGAAGCGCTGGCAGGGGTTGCCGAACTCGCGTGTGCACCGCTCGGTGCAGATCGACGGATCGCGCACCTTCAAGTGTGCCGGCTGATGCTCATCATGGCTGGTCGAGGCGAAAAACACCGCCGCCAGCCGATCGCGCGGCGGGAGCGTGCGTTCCACCCAGTGACGCTCGGGTGAGGCGTAGTCCTCGAGCGAACGCAGGCGCTGATAATCGGCCATGCGGGGCTTGAGCGTCCACGGGGTGCGCCCGCCGGTCAGGGATTCGAGCGCGGAGTTGGCGAGGCCGAACCACAGACCGCGTTTGAATCCGGGCTTGAAGTTGCGCACGGCGCGCAACTCCTGGCCGCCGGCCGAGGCGCGCCAGCGCGCATCGAAGCCTTGCGGCGATCCGGTTTCGGCCAGATGTTCCGCGGCGAGCATGCCGCTGCGGATCGCCTGGTGCACCCCCTTGATCTTCGGCACGTTCACGCCGCCGCCCGCATCGCCGATCAGCATCGCGCCGGGCATCTCCAGACGCGGGATACTCTGCCAGCCGCCCGCCGCGATGGTGCGCGCCCCGGCGGCGAGGATTTCCCCGCCTTCGAGCAGCGGCTTGACGCTCGGGTGGTGTTTGAACTGCTGGAATGCCTCGAACGGCGAGAGGCGCGGATCCTCGTAGTCGAGTCCTACGACGAAGCCGACATACACCCGGTTCTCGCTGAGGTGGTAGATGAAGCTGCCGCCGTAGGTGCGCGTATCGAGTGGCCAGCCGACACTGTGCTGAATCAGTCCGGGACGCACCCGTCCCGCGGGCAGCTGCCACAGCTCCTTCAACCCCAGGCCGTAGGTCTGCGGTGCGCACCCGGCGTCGAGCTCGAAGCGCTGGATCAATTGTTTCGAGAGGCTTCCGCGCGCGCCCTCGGCGAGGATCGTCGTGCCGGCCCGGATCTCCGCACCCGGGGTGTAGTTCGCGCCGGGCTCACCGTTTTTCTCCAGGCCCACATCCCCGAGCCGGACCCCGACCACCGCCCCGTCGGGTCCGAGCAGCGGTGCGGCCGCGGCGAAGCCCGGGAAGATGTCCACGCCCAGACCTTCGGCCTTTTGCGCCAGCCAGGCGGCGAGCAGTCCGAGCGAGACGATGAAATTACCCCGGTTGTGCAGCTGCGCAGGCAGCGGCAGGCGAATCTTCCCGGTGCGCGTCAGCAGATGCATCTCATCGTGGGTCGCCGGCACGCAGATCGAGGGCGGCGATTGGCGCCACTCCGGTGCCAGCGTATCGAGCGGGCCGGGTTCGATGACCGCTCCGGAGAGCGCGTGCGCGCCGACGCTCGCGGCTTTCTCCAGCAGACAGATGTTCAGCTCCGGTTTGAGCTGCTTCAGTCGGATCGCGCAGGCCAGCCCGGCCGGTCCGGCCCCGATGATGGCGACGTCGTATTCCATGACATCGCGTTCGACCTCGGCAGCCGCCGTGCTGTTCATTGCGGCTGCATCCGCACGGCGCCGTCCAGGCGGATGGTCTCGCCGTTGAGCATGGGGATCGTGAATGCCGCGCTGACCAGCTGCGCGAACTCCTCCGGCTTGCCGAGACGGTGCGGGAAGGGGATCTGCGCGGCGAGCGAGGCTTGCAGTTCGGCGGTCATGTTCGCAACCATCGGCGTGAGAAAGATGCCGGGCGCGATCGCGATGCAGCGGATGCCAAAGCGTGCCAGCTCGCGCGCCATCGGCAGCGTCATGCCGGCGAGCGCCGCCTTGGTGGCCGAGTAGGCCGCCTGACCGATCTGGCCCTCGAACGCCGCGACCGAGGAGGTGTGCACCAGCAGACCGCGCTCGCCGTCCTCGTTTGGCGTGTTGTGCTGCATCAGCGCCGCGGCAGCCTTGTCGCAGAGGAAGGTGCCGATCAGGTTGACCTGCACGACCTTGGCGAAGAACTCTCCGCTCATCGGACCGTTCTTGCCGAGGACGCGCCCGGCGCCGATGACCCCGGCGCAGTTGACCAGCAGGTTCAGTCCCTCGAGGCGCTGCTGCGCCTCGGCCATGGCCGTCTCGACCCCCCGCTCGGAGGTGACGTCGCAGTGTACGAAGTGCGCCTGCGGACCGAGCGCGGCGGCCGCCGCCCGTCCGGCCTCATCCTGCACATCGAGCAGGGCGACCCGGGCGCCCTGCGCAATCAGGTGACGGGCGGTGGCCTGTCCGAGTCCCGAGGCGCCCCCGGTGATGGCAGCGCGCGCATCTTGAATCTTCATCGTGCCCCCTTTGCTGTGAATGGGTCGGCCTAGCCGACCGTCTCGACCGCCACGGCCACCGCCTCGCCGCCGCCGATGCACAGCGCGGCGATGCCGCGCCGCAAGCTGCGGGCCCGCAGTGCGTGTAGCAGCGTCGTGAGAATGCGGGCGCCGGTCGCACCGAGCGGGTGGCCGAGCGCACAGGCCCCTCCGTTGACATTGACCCGTGCCGGATCGAGTTTCAGATCATGGATTGCCGCCAAGGTCACGGCGGCGAATGCCTCGTTGATCTCATACAGGTCGACGTCCTCGGCTTTCCAGCCGGTGGCCGCGAGCACTTTGCGGATCGCTCCGACCGGTGCGGTCGTGAACCATTCCGGCTCCTGCGCGTGGCTCGCATAGGCGAGCACCCGCGCGAGGGGCTTCACGCCGCGTTCCGCGGCTGCCGTTGCGCTCATCACCAGCACTGCCGCTGCGCCATCGGCGATGGAGGAGGCGCTGGCGGCGGTCACCGTTCCGTCCTTGCCGAAGGCGGGCTTGAGCGTAGGGATCTTCTTGACGTCGCAGGTGCCGGGGGTCTCGTCGTGCTCGATCAATGACTCCCCCTTGCGCGACTTGACGGTCACCGGCGTGATTTCGGCGGCGAATGCGCCGCTCGCGGCTGCGACGGCCCGGCGCACCGATTCGCTCGCGAATGCATCCTGCTGCTCGCGCGTGAACCCGTAACGCGCGGCCGTGGCATCGGCGAAGCAGCCCATGAGCTTGCCGTCGAAGGGGCTCTGCAGGCCGTCGAGGAACATGTGATCAAGCACCTCGCCGTGGCCCATGCGGTAGCCGCCACGGGCCTTCGGCAGCAGGTACGGCGCCTGAGTCATCGACTCGAAGCCGCCGGCGAGCACGATCTGCGCGCTGCCGGCACGGACCTGGTCGGCGGCCATCATGACCGTCTTCAGTCCCGAGCCGCACATCTTGTTGACGGTGGTCGCCGGGGTGGCGAGCGGCACGCCGGCGGCAATCGCGGCCTGGCGCGCCGGCGCCTGGCCGAGACCGGCCGGCAGCACACAGCCGAGGACCACCTCGTCGACGTCGGCGGGCGCGACACCCGCGGCCTCGAGGGCCCCTTTGAGCGCGGCGGCCCCGAGCGCCGGGGCGCTGACGGGGGAGAACACGCCCTGAAACGCCCCGAGCGGCGTGCGCTGCGCGGCGGCAATGATGATTTCGGTATTCGACATGGACAAACCTCTGTGGACTGTCGGGCCTTCAGCGGCGCGCGCGCCCGGCCACGGCGCCGCCTGTGCGGCGTGTGGCCTCGGCGCT
>JAKADE010000126.1 GCA_021820785.1 Pseudomonadota bacterium | reverse complement strand
CATCGCCCGGGCTCAAATCACCATCGTCCCGGTCGATGTGGAACAAGCTCGGATCGCGCGGGATGCCTTCCGCCGATACGGCAAAGGTCGCCATCCCGCCGGACTGAATTTCGGCGACTGCTTCTCGTATGCGTTATCCGGCGCCCTCACTGCTTCGCTGCTCTTCAAGGGACGCGACTTCGCGCAGACCGACGTGCTGCACGAGACCTCGCCCCAGCACTCGGTTCAGGATTGCGGCAATCGCACGCGATAAGCGCCCACCTGAAAGTCCCTCAACTCCGCCCACCAAGCAACACTGGCGGCGGCAACGGCGGATGCACATCCGTCAATGCCTTAGCCACCGCGTGCAGGTGGCGCTGCAACCAGCGTCTATCCGGCGCCAGCGCTGCGCGAAGCTTCGTACTTCCAGTCCAATGCGCACGACTGACGCGTTGAAAGATGATGCCCACGATCCATTTCCCGCCTGCCGCTGCACGCACCCGCGCCATGATGAGCGCGGTTTGTCGCGATGACAGCATCAACAGGAACGCATTGACGACATAAATGAAATGTCCAGGAGAGCGGCGGTCCGGAATGGCAAATGGATATACCCACGGCGAGTGCATCGCGTGAAAGGTGTTGACCATCTTGGCAGCGATCTGCCGTGCAGTGACCGGAGAATGATCTGGGCCATGGCTCAGCGTGTAGTTGATCATGAGCAATTCACGATTTTTGCCATGATGCGATCCTGAGGGAATATACACCGTGCTGACGCCGATTCCCTTGCGGACACTTCGACTCAGAACGTAGCGCCGACCCATGAATTGGATCGAATGCGACGTTCGGTCTGCATGAACTGTCGCCGTCGCGGCCATGTGCGCCGCAGCAGGATGAGCTACAACACAGAGCACGCATCCGATCACCACGAGCCGCTTGCCGTACCTCATCGTCCCCTCCTGGAAAGCACCGCGCCGCGTCTTAGTCATCTACGCTGCGGCGCAAGGCCTTGGTCCTGCCGCGCCGGTCTTTGGATTCAAGGCGCCGCTTGCGCGCCCCCGCCGTCGGCCGGGTTGCAATGCGCTTCTTGGGCACGACCGAGACGCTGCGGATCAGCTCCTGCAGCCTCACCAACGCCGCGGCGCGATTGCGCTCCTGGGTGCGGTGCTGCTGAGATTTGATGATCAGCACCCCGTCCTTGCTGATGCGCTGATCGGTCAGGCGCAGCAACCGTTCCTTGTAAAAGGCGGGCAGCGAAGAGGCTCCTATATCGAAGCGCAGGTGAATCGCACTCGAGACTTTATTGACGTTCTGTCCGCCAGCGCTTTGGGCACGCATGGCGGTCATCTCGATTTCATTCAGCGGGATTGCGACCTGCGATGAAATCGGCAGAACATTGCTGCTGTGGTCCATATCGTGAATTATGGGGTGCGCGCGCGATGCGCGCACGGCGGATCGAGCGAACCACCTCCGATCATAGGCGATCCCCTGGCTGCTGCCCCCGCCGCGAGGGCACGCAAACCGCAGGCACTCCGGTCACGCCGCCCAGGGGATAATTACTCGCCACTTCAATAAGTTGCGCTTCCCTTCGTGTTCGGCTCTAAACTCACCGCCACCAGTTGAGCTTGGCCACCATCACAGGAGCGCCGCGGCGCCAGCGTGCGGGTGATCCGCTTCACGGATACCGCCGGCGCGTTCCGAGTGATATACGGCGCGAACTTCGCCTCCGCCCTCTACGTGCTGCACTGCTCCCAAATGCGGACGCGACACACACGCGACTCGGACCTCAAGGTGGCGGCCCGGCGACACCGCGATATGACAGGAGAGTTAAGACCATGACCCGCAAACCCTATGACAGTGTCTGGGACGCGATCGAGGAGACCGCCGAGCAGGCACAGAACATGAAGCTGCGCTCGACACTCACGATGGCCCTGCAGGAGCATATTGCCCGCGCCAAGCTCAACCAGGCCCAGGCCGCCAGGCTCTTCGGCGTGACCCTGCCGCGCATCTCGAGCCTGATGCGCGGCAAGATCGACCGCCTCGCCCTTGAGACACTCGTGAATATGGCGATTGCGACCGGCATGCGCGTCGAGTTGCGCCTGCGCAAGGCGGCGTGATCCACCGGGATCGTGCCAACAGCCAAGCATCAGGCCGCCGAACCCGCCGCGTGTACGGAGACTCGCGGAGTCCAATGAGTTTAAGAGGTTGCCTGCGGGCTCCATCGTCTCAACAATTTGAGACTCCGGGTGCAGTTCAATGCACCGACACGCCTTCGCGTAGAGACTATTTCTTTTCAGGGCTCTTCGCGGGAGGGCATCGGTAAGCAATCCCGTCAATGGGTTCGCTGGCGAGAACACTGAGTGTGATCAAACCGGCGTTCCCGCCGAATCCTACGACGCGATTGCGGAAATTCCTTGCCATGGTCGGGAGCGTTCCGTTTGGAAGGTTATGACGCAAGGAACTTCATGTCGAGCGGGCTGTTCGGCAGCGTAGAGGCCAGAGCGATCGCGGAACGGATCGAACGCCACACCTCGCGCCTCCCGATCAGGGGACGCAAGGGGGTCGGAATGTGGACGCGTGCCGTCCAGATGCCGCCTCGCCGTAGCACGAACTGAGCCTCCCGCCGTAGCATTGCCATTGCAAGCCCCGGATCAGGAAGAATTCACTGAGAATTCAGTGAGTTGGGAGAAATGGTGGAGCGGCGGGGGATCGAACCCCGGACCTTCGCATTGCGAACGCGACGCTCTCCCAGCTGAGCTACCGCCCCACGCAAGGGCGGCGATTCTAGCTATGATGCGTGCGGAAGCCAAGACTATTTTAGGAGCTGGGCCATGCTGGCCATCGGCGCGCACGCCCCCGAGTTCACCCTGCCCGATGCGGACGGCAAATCCGTGTCCTTGAAGGCGCTGCTGAAGCACGGGCCGCTGGTGCTGTACTTCTACCCGGCGGACTTCACGGCCGGATGCACCCGCGAGGCCTGCCAGATCCGCGATCTGCACCCGCAGATCGAATCGGCCGGCCTTCAGGTCGCGGGCGTCAGCCCGCAGAGTCCGGAGAGCCACCGCGCCTTCCGCGAAAAGTACCACCTGCCCTTCATCCTCCTCTCGGACGTAGACCGGTGCGTGATTCGCATGTATGGCGTGCGGGGACCGTTCGGCCTCGGCGTGCGCCGGGCGACGTTTCTGATCAGTTCCGCCGGCCAGATCGTCAACGCGGTTGCCGCCGACCTGCGTATCGGCGTGCACTCGCGCTTCGTGCGACAGGCCGCCGCAGAACAGCGCTCCGCGCCCGAACGGCGCTGATTCAGTTGTGCATGCGCAGCACCCGCGCCGGACCGTAGCGCGGGATGGTGACGATGTACATATCCCGCTCGGCGGCCGGCGGGATGTGATGGCCGCTCAGGGCGTGCACCAGATCGGCAATCGACTGGCGGCCGCACACCACGAGCACGCTCTTGCCGGTCTGCTGATCGAGGATCTCCGAGGCAATGCTCTCGCCACCGCGACTGGAGAGCACCACCGGGTGCAGCCCCAGGAGCTGCGCGATCGGCTCGGCGGTCTGCTGCGCGCGGCGCGTCTGACTGACGTAGATCGCACTCAGTCCGTCCCGGCCCGATGCCGTCGCAAAGCGCTGCGCCAGCACCTGCGCCTGCTGGCCGCCGGCGGCCGAGAGCGGTGCGTTCGGGATCGAGCCGAGTTCCCCGCTGGCCGCCGGTACGACCACCACGACGGTATTGGTGGCCGAGGCCCAAAGCACCAGGGCGAGCCCGGCGAGGGCGAGAGCGGCAAGCAGACTGAGCCAGACCGGAGCCAGGAACGGACGGCGGCGGCGGGTAATGGCCGGCGCGGTTGGATCTGCAGCGTGTGAAGGCATCGTCTGTATTGTCTTTCCGGCCAGAGCCCGATCAAGAGTCCGTGAAGTTCATCACACTGCCGGGGCAATGTCACCTTTACATTCTGCCGCGACTGCCCGCGTGCGATGCCGGCGCCCAAACCGACCCGCCCCGAGACCATCCGCCGGGCAAGGAATGACGACCCCACGAGGTCTCGATGTCTTCTGGCGGACACACGACGGTGATAAAACGGGTGCTCGAGCGCCGGGTGCACGAACCCGAAGCCCGAGAAGACACCACGGCCACTGTTGCGGTGATGCTGCGTGTGCTGCCGCCGCCGCACGCCCTGCTCTCGATCCGCGCACCCGACACCCGCAAGCACCTCGAACAGCGTATCCACCGAGAGATGCTCGATGTGCTGATGTGCGAGGAGCACGAGACACTCGATCAACTGCGCGAGCAGTTCCGCTCCGTGGTGATCACCGACAGCCTGCCGCTGGTGCGGCGCATCCGTGCCCAGAAGCTGCCGCGCGAACCGTTCATCCTCTACATCGCGCCGAATGACGATCTTGAGGAAATCGATTCCGGACTGTTTGCCGGCGCAGACGACTGCCTGGCCCGTCATGCCGGCGAGCCTGCGCTCAAGGCACGGCTCGGCACCGCACGGCGCATCGCCGAGCTCGAGGAGGTGCTGCGCATCGCGCTGATCGAGAACCGCGAGCTGTCCACCACCGATGAGCTGACACGCGTGGCGAGCCGGCGGTTCTTCGGCAAACATTTCCCGCGCGAGATCGATCGGGCGGCGCGCTACCGGCGGCCGCTGTCGCTCATTCTCTGCGACATCGATTTCTTCAAGAACGTCAACGACACGCTCGGTCATGCCGGCGGGGACGAGATCCTCCGGCAGTTCGGCGCGCGGCTGCAGGAGAGCCTGCGTCGCGGCGTCGACTGGGTCGCCCGCCTCGGCGGGGAGGAATTCGCCGTCATCCTTCCGGAGACCAACTACGATCAGGCGCTCGATGCGGCCCGCCGGCTGCGCGCCTGCGTCGCCGACCGCCCGTTCCAGGCCTCGGGCAACGCAGTGGAGGTCACGGCGAGTTTCGGCATGTGCAACCTCCAGCAGGTACCGCTCGGGGACCGCAAGACCGCCGATCACATGCTGCGTATCGCCGATGCGGCGCTCTACCGCAGCAAGCACGCCGGACGTAACCGCGTCACGGCGACGCTGATGCCGATGAACCCCGTGCGCCGCGGCACCGATGAGATCGATGATCTGCTCAGCCGCTGAGCGTCCCTGATCCGGCCCCGCTCGAGCCTGAGCGCCCGGGTCACCTCAGCGCGCGCCGGCTCTGCTACCCTAGCGGCGGGCGCGCGGGCCGTGCGGCGCGCAGCGCCACGGGGGATGCCGTGCGATATCTGAGCTATCTGCTGCCCTGGCAATTCTCACCGCTCACCTGCGCGGTGTTCGGGTTGACCCTTGCGCTGTACGCGCGCGGCTGGGTCGTGCTGCGTCGCGCCGGCATCCCCATCCGGCCCTGGCGCGCGCTCGTGTTCGGACTCGGGCTTGCGCTGAACTACGCCGTGATGCAGACGGACTTCGATTTTCTGGCGCAGCACATGTTCTGGATCCACCGCCTCCAGCACCTGATCCTGCATCACATCGGACCGACGTTGCTGATCCTCTCCGCGCCCGTGCCGATCCTGCGCGCCGGCATCCCCGGGCCACTCTGGCGCGCCCTCAATGTGCCCTGGGTCAGCACGCCGCTGCGGCGACTCTGGCACGGTTTGCAGCACCCGATCATCGCCCCCGTTCTGTTCGTCGGCCTGATCTATTTCTGGCTGACCCCCTCGATCCACTTCACCGCGATGATCGATACCCGCCGCTACGAGCTGATGAACTGGAGCATGCTCCTCGACGGCATCCTCTTCTGGTGGCTGATGCTCGCCCCGCGCGAGGCGCAGGGTGCGAGCGCACTGGGTTACGGCGCGCGCTATATCGTGCTTACCGCCGTGGCACTGCCGCAAATCGTCATCGGCGCCTACATCGCGCTGACGACCCGGCAGCTCTTCAGCATCTATGCGGTGTGCGGCCGGGCCTGGGCGATCAGCCCCATGCTCGATCAGCAGATCGGCGGCCTGCTCACCTGGATCCCGGCGGCCATGATGTCGGCGGTAGGCGGCATCGTGGTCATCTACCGGGTGATGTCCGAGGAGCGACGCATGCTCGCGCATGGCGCACCAGCAGCCTCGGGCGCCTCGGCGGGCGCGCCAGCATGAGGATACGCGCGCTGGCGGGTGTGGTCACGCTGCTGCTGCTCGGCGGTTGCGTCCAGCGCCAGCTCGGACATCACATGACAGATGTCGCCGGCCTCGTCGCGCCCCTGCAGTTCCACATGCAGAACCAGAACGGCGCAGCAGTCAGCGCTGCGCAGTACCGCGGCAAAGTCGTGCTGCTGTACTTCGGCTACACGCACTGCCCGGATGCCTGCCCCCTCACGCTCTCGACGCTCGCCGATGCGATCTCACGGCTCGGCGCCGAAGGGCAGCGGGTCCGTGTACTGTTCGTGACTGTAGATCCGCGCCGCGACACGCTTCCCGTGCTCAAGCGGTACGTCAACGACTTCGGGCCGCAATTCGTGGGCCTGCGCGGCACCCACGCGCAGCTGACGCGGATGATCAAACGCTACCGGGTGTCCTACCACTACGAGAAACCCGATGCGAGCGGCGCCTACGAAGTGGACCACAGCAGCGCCGTGTTCATCTTCGGCCCGCGGGGCCAGGCGCGGCTGTTGGCAGAGACTGGCGCTCCCGCGCGCATGATTGCCGCCAAATTGCGTCACCTGCTCGCGGCCAGCTGAGCATCCGCGATCTTGCCACGCCGGCGCGGCGCGCTACCATGAGGGCGTTGTGTACGGCACCCCCCCTCTTCAAACCCCGCGCTTCAGACGCGCCGGTCTGCACCGGAGCGGCCACTGACGAGCCGCTGCCCATGGACATGACTCCCGCAAGCGGCACGGCCGCGCCCGGTGCGTCGGCCTCGGTCTTCGCGGCCACCTGGCAGCTGCTGCTCGGCATGGGCATCCTGATGCTCGGGGCGGGGCTGACCAGCACCGAGATCAGCCTTCGCGCCACGCTCGAAGGGTTCTCCGCGCCCGTCACGGGCGTGGTCATGTCCTGCTACTACCTGGGGTACCTGTTCGGGACGGCGGCCGCCCCGCTCCTGGTGCGCCGCGTCGGGCATATCCGCGTGTTCGCCGCCATGGCAGCCATGGCGGCCGCCACGGTCCTCATTCAGGGCATCTTCATCAATCCGGTCTTCTGGGGGGTGTTGCGGGGCATCTCGGGCCTGTGCTTCGCGGGCATTTACGTGGTGGCCGAGAGCTGGCTGAACGACCGCTCGAGCCGGGTCACCCGCGGCATACTGCTCGCCGTCTACATGGTAGTGCTCTACATCGGCCTCGGCTGCGCGCAGTTTCTGCTGATTCCGGCGGACCCGAAGACGGACCGTCCGTTCATGCTCGCCGCGGTGATGATCTCCCTCGCCATGGTTCCGATCGTGATCTCGGCGCAGAGCGCCCCGGCGATCTCCGTCCCGCGCAAGGTGAGCTATCGCGAGCTGTATCGCGACTCCCCG
>JAKADE010000125.1 GCA_021820785.1 Pseudomonadota bacterium | reverse complement strand
TCCGATCTCCTGATCCAGGACAAGCCGTTTGCCAAGAGCCTGGCCATCGACGGGTCGTACCGTTACTCGGCCTACTCGCCGTTCAACGGCTCCAACGGGACCGGCGTGTCCACCAACACGTACGGACTCAGTGCGGCCTGGAAGCCGTCGCACGACTACCGCGTGCGCGCCAGCTTCGACCGCGCGGTGCGCGCACCGAACGTCGGCGAACTGTACAGCCCGCAGACGGTCGCGCTCGATGGCACGACGGATCCGTGCGCGGGCGCGAACCCGTCGGCCACGCTCGCGCAGTGCGAGCTCACGGGCGTCACGGCCGCGCAGTACGGCAACATCCTCCCGGCGGCTGCGTCGCAGTACAACGGCCTGCTGGGCGGTAACCCGAACCTGCAGCCGGAAACCGCGCTCACGAGCTCGTTCGGCATCGGCTGGACACCGTCGTACGTCCCGGGCCTCAGTGTCAACCTGGACTACTACGACATCAAGATCGAGAACGTCATCGAGGCGCTCGGTGGCAACACGATCCTGAAGGAGTGTCTCTCCGCAGGCGTGCTCTGCAGCGAGATCCACCGCTCGCCCACCGGCACGCTCTGGGGTCAGAGCGGGTACGTGTTCGATACGCAGCAGAACGTCGGCCTGCTCAACGAGAAGGGTATGGACGTCGACGTCCATTACAACTTCGGTCTGGACGGCTACGGCCGGATGTCGTTGGCCATGACCGGCACATACATCGGTGCGTTCTATCAGCGTGCCATCGCGGCCCTGAAGTCGACGCAGTATGACTGCGCCGGCTACTACGGCCCGGTGTGCGGCGAGCCGGTTTCGAAGTGGCGGCATCGCTTCACCGCGACCTGGCTCACGCCGTGGCACGGCCTGCAGGCGACGCTGGCCTGGCGTTACTACTCGGCCGTCACGCTGGATGCGCTCAGCCCGAACCCGGCGCTGGGGGCTCTGCACAGCGGTGCGACGATCGCCAATGGCGGCATCTCGAGCACGGATGCGCACATCGGCTCGTACAGCTACTTCGACCTGACCGCGGCCATGCCGGTCGTGCACGGGTTGACGGTGCGGCTGGGTGTGAACAACCTTCTGGATAAGCAGCCGCCGCTGGTCGGTCTGTCGAACCTGCCCGGCGTGGTGGGCAACGGCAACACCTTCCCGCAGATGTACGACTCGCTGGGTCGTTACATCTTCGCCGAGGTGACGGCCAAGTTCTGATCCAGAGCGCTGGCCTTGAATGGGGCGGCGGACCGTTTCGGTCCGCCGCCTTTTTTTATGCCTGCGCGCGGCGCGTGCGGCAGTTACCGTGACAGTGCGGATGTCACGAGCGGGTGCGCCCGAGGCAGCCCGGCGAGCCACGCGAGTCCAGCGTGGATCTCCGGTCCGTGCTCGCGCTCGGCCTGCGCCAGGACCGCGAGACGAAGTTGCGGGTCGTAGGCGTGTTCCGGCGCCTTGGAATACCGGTGCATCAGCGGACCGGCGAGCACGGCATCGATCCACTCCCGCGACGCCGCAATGCCGAACAGGTTCAGGACACGGTTGAGCCCTGCAGCGGGCTCGAGCAGGAATCGGTCGAAATCCATCCACTGCACCCGCGTCGGGCAGCGCTGGGCAGTCTCCCCGAGCGCCGTCATCTCACACAGCCAGCTCATGGCGATCCACTCGCCTTCGCGGTGCGGCGGCGGTAGCGCGCGCCCCAGACGGTGCGTGAGCCGTGCGAGGCGCGCGGGTGCCATCGCGCGGATCTCGGTCCGGGAGTTCGCGCCGGCGAGAATGGCGCGCAGATAGACCGGTGCGCTCGTGAAGAGCAGCAGCGCGCGCCCCTGCGGCGCGCACTCCAGCAGTGGCGTGGAGATTTCGTTGACGAAGCTCGTGGTCTTGATCAGCGCCCGTTGTTCGGCTCGCCAGGTGCGCGAGAGCAGTGCGACCTGTTGAGTGAGGGTCAGTCCGCTGCCGTGAGCGCCGGCCGGGACGGCTGCGGTGCGCAGCAGCGCGGGTTCGCGCAGGGCGAACATCGCCGGATGTTCGCCCACGAGCCGTGCGAGCAGGGTCGAGCCGACGTGCCCGATGTGGAACAGGAAGTGCGCCTCGGGCGCGAGTTCCTCTGCCGCGGCGGCGAGCGTGGCGCTGGCGCAGCGCGCTTCGGGCGTGTGCAGCTGCAGGATCCGCGCATCGAGAAAGCTCGCGGACCGGTACTGCGGCTCGGTGAGCTGCACCAGCCGCAGAACATTCCCCGCGAGCGGCTCGAACGGCAACCAGGCGGGCGTGCGGCGGAGCTCCTCGACGCCGAGGTGGGTGCGGACGGCAGGGGGCGTTCCAGAGGGGTGGTCGTGTGCGGGCATGGGCCGCAGCTTAGCGCATCGGGTCATGGGGCCCGGCCCCTGGGGTGGCTGCAAAAAATGCCTGTTCGCCGGGGGCGGGGGGTATAGTGTGTTCAGTCCGTCCCTGCGGCCCACAGGCTCGACATGAAGGTTCGGTCCGCGGCGCTCTGTCTCCTGTTACTCTGCGTAGCAGGCCTGACGCATGCGGCGGGCGTTGCGGTGCCGACTGCGGTGCAGTACCCGCCAGGCTTGTTCGCCTGCCCGACCACCGTCGACCGGATCGGCCGCATCATTGCCCCGGTGATGATCGACGGGACGGGACCGTACCGCTTCCTGGTTGATACCGGCGCCAACCATTCGATGATCTCGCCCGCCCTGGCCGCACGCCTGGGGCTGCACCCGCGTCAGGGTGCGCTCGAGCGGGTCACCGGCATCACCGGGACGCAGCAGCTGCCCTGGGTCCGCATCGCCGATTTACAGGTGGGCAGCTTCCGGATCGGCAACCTGCGTCTTCCGATCACTGCGAGTCCCGTCATGAACGGGCTCGATGGCATTCTCGGGCTCGCCGGGCTGCCGGCGGAGCGGGTTGCCGTCGATTTCCGCCACAACGTGGTCTGGATCGGCCGCTCCAATGGCGGTGGCGCCTGGGGCTATCTGGCGATTCCCGCTCGCCGCACCGCGGGTGGATTGCTGCGCGTGAATGCCAGGATCGGCGGTGTGCCGGTCATTGCGGTGATCGACACGGGCTCGCCCAGGACGCTCGGCAACGAGGCACTGCGCCGCGCGCTGCTGCGCAGCGCCGCGCGCGCCCCTGACACGGCCCGGATCTTCGGCGTTACCCGTCAGGTGTCCTTCGGCAACGTGTCCGGGTCACCGACCGTCTATCTCGGCCCGGCGGCCATCGGGCATCTCGACATCGTGTACGACGACCTGCCGATCTTCAAAGTCTGGCACCTCGAACACCGGCCGGCCGTGGTCATCGGGATGGACGTGCTCGGCACGGTCGATGCGCTCATCCTGGACTACCGTCGTGCCCACGTGTACATCATGCCGTACCACCCCCCTGGGGTAGAGGTGACGCAGACCGACTCGCTCGGCTCCCTGATCGGCGGCGGCGGGCCGTGAGAGAGAGCTTGACGCGCACCGGCGCATTGTTACGCTTGCGCTGAGGATTGTCATGGGGAGTCACGATGTCCAGGTTTACGTGCATGAAGCTGCTGTCGACGGCGATGCTCGGTGCGATGTTCGTGCTGTTGACCGGCTGCGCCAGTGCTCCGGCCCCGGCGGATTCAGGGGCCGCGGCGGCACAAGCGGGAACGGCCGCAGCGCTGACGGCGGCACAGGCGAAGCCGCTTACACAGGTGCAGAAACTGGTGCTCCAGGCCCGTGAGGCGGGACTGCCCGGTTTCTACGCACTGGTACGCGGCGGTCATACGATGTATTGCTGGCATGACAAGAATGTCGGCACGCTGATTCCGACGACCAAGTGCGTGCAGAGCGCCGCAGAGCTGCGTCAGGTCCTCAGTGCGATGGCCGAGCAGCGCCACCGCCTGGAGGAGGCGCCGCAAGGCGTGTGTTCTTCGGGCGGCGCCTGCAGCGGCAATTGATTGCGACCCGGCCGGGATCCACGACGCGCTTCCGGCGGATGAACGGCACCAGGGATTTGCGCGCGTCGCGTCTGCCGGCTTCGGGCGGTGCGCTGCCTGAATTCAGGCCGATGGCTTGCAGCGGCGGCCTCGCGGGCCGCGGGAGGTCGACATGACACGTTCCGAGTGCCTGACATCTGGGTTTGCCGCCGTGCTCGGCGTCGCGTGCATCGCGCTGGCGGGCTGCGCCAGCGGGCCGTCCCCGGCGAGCACGGGGACGGCTGCGGTGCACACCCCGCAGGGCGCCGCGGCAGGCGCCGCGGCGGGACAGCACCTGACGAAGGTGCAACGTTTGGTGGCCGAGGGTCGTCAGGAAGGGTTGAATGGCCTGTACGCTCTCGTCCGGGACGGTCACACGATCTATTGCTGGCGCGATCGCAACGTCGGAACGCTGATCCCGTCCACCAAGTGTGTGCCGGACAGCGCGACGCTGCGCCGGGTGTTGCGCCAAATGGCCAGCATGCGCCATCGATTGAACGAGGCGCCGGAAGGCATCTGCTCCTCGGGCGGGGCCTGCAGCGGTAACTGACGCGGCGTCCTGCGCCGCACTCAGTTCGACGCGTCTGTGAGCAAGGCCCGCAGCGGCGCGAGCGGCTCGCAATAATGCGCCGAGCGGCCTGAGGCGTGCCGATACAGTGGCTCTCGGACCTGCCAGACACTGGCGGTTTTGACCGGGCCCGTGCCGCGCTCGGGGTGCAGGCACGCCTCGTTCCAGGGTAGCCCCAGGGCGCCGAGCACGCGTTCCACGGCGGCCCGCGGCTCGCGCACCAATGTGTCGTAATTCACCTCGAGGATGTCCTCGCCGTAGAGCGCCGCCCAGTGGCGCATCAGCCGCCGCTGCTGCAGGTAGTAATGGCCGGTGTCGAGCAGATCGAAGGCGTAGCGCATCGACGGATCGAGGTTCAGGAAGAACACCGAGAGGCAGTTGTCGAGCGGCTCGCGCGTCGTGTACAGGATCTTCGCAGCCGGGAACAGCCGTTTGATCAGGCCGAGGTAGAGGACATTGTCCGGACGCTTGTCCGTGACGTACGCCGCGGCGGGGAAAGTGGTCGCCAGGTGGCTCAGATAGGCGCCGGCAAGGGCCTCGAGCCGGTCAGGCGGGGCAGCAGCGGCACCCTCGGGGTACGGGGCGAGCGATTCGCGCGCCATCCGGGGCAACCAGTCGAGCTCCCCTGCAGCGCGCACCGCGGGGTGCTGCGCGAGCAGCTGCTCGAGCAGGGTGGAGCCGGAGCGGAACATCCCGCAGATGAACACCGGCGCCGGTGTGGCCGGTGAGTGGGGTGCGGCCGGTGCCGGGCCCGGAAACGCCGCGATGATCCGGTCGATGAATCGAGCTTCGGCGGCTCGGTCATAGGGCACGAATGCGCTGCCGGCAGCGGCCCGGCTGAACCGGTTGGCCTCGCTGTACGCCGCGAACGCTTCGGCGTACGCCCCGCGGGCATCGAGCGCCCGGCCGAGTGCGAATGCGACACTCGCCCGCGCGGCGCTCGGGGCCCGAGCATCGGTCATCCGAGTGCGCAGCTGTTCGAGCAGGGGCGTGTCGATGTCCTGCGGCGGCAGCGTCTGCGCGAGGCGCGCCAGGGCTTCGAGGTTGTCCGGTTCGAGCGCTAAAATGCACGCATACGTCTGTCCAGCTTCCGCGCGCCGGCCCAGATCCTCATGCAGGTTGGCGAGGTTCATGAGGGCCGGAACGTAGGTGGGGTTCAGCTTCAGCGCCGCATCGAGTTCGTGTTCGGCCTCGGCATAGCGCTGCAGGTCATCGGAGAAGATGACACCCCGGTTCAGGTGCGCTTCCTCGGGGGCCGCGAGGCCCGCCGCGAGCGCTCGCTGATAGGAGCCGAGCGCCGCCTCATACTCGCGCGCCTGCCGTTGCAGGCGCGCGAGGTTGTACCAGCTGTTGGGCGAGTCCGGGTGCCGCGCGAGCAGCTTCTGGTAGGCCCCGATAGCCTCCTTCAGCAATCCGGCGCGCCGATACCGCTGCGCTGCGCGCAGAAGCGAGGCGTCATCGTCGCCGGAACCTGCCATGCCGTGCCGTTCAGTACTCGTGAGTCCGGAACGGCATCGTACCTCGGCGCTCGTGCGGGAGGGAAACCTCCCGGGTCAGAGGAACGTCCAGACGACGCCCACCGACACCAGATCGGGGTGTCCGCCGTAGGCGGTGAACCGTTCGTATTCCGCCCGCAGTCCCCAGTTGCCGAGCTGCCATTGCGCGCCGGCGCCGAGCGCCAGGCCCGTGGTCGTCTTGCTCACCGCCAGGGATTGGTTCTGGCAGCCGAGCGCTGGGCAAAAAACACCCCGCGGCATGTAGCCTGCGCTCAGGTTCGAACCGATGCGGTCCACGCCGGCCTTCAAATAGAAATCGACGATCGGTATGGGGAGGTAGAGCATCGCGAACGCCGCTTCGCCCTTCTGTCCGACGCTCGCGCTCGAAGCGACTCCGGCGCTTCCGCCCACGGTGTCGAGATTCGAGACACCGCCTCTGCCGAGATCGAAGTAATCGACCTCGGCGCCGAGCATGTCCAGGGCGCGCACGCCGAGACTGAACTGGTAGCCCGAACCGGTCCGATCGAAGCTGTTGAACTGGCCGCCGAGGCTGGAGGGAATGAGCGTGGTGTCTCGGGCGTGCAGGTTCGAGTGGGCGTAAGCCGCTCCGATGTACATGTTGAATAGATTGGTCGCCGCATGGGCCTGCGGCAGAACGGCGAACGCCGCGGCGAGCATGACTGCTGCGGCAGTGCGCCGCGCAATACGGCGGGAAGCATGTGAACCTGACATGGCGTGACTCTCCTTCGACTCCACTTCTGTAGGACGCGCGCCGCCTGTGCGGCGCGCATTTCGTCTGGCCTCAGGACGGCTGCAACTCTCAAGAATCCCTCTGTGACCAGGAGTGCTGCATCAATCCCGCTCCGTCGCAACATCGAGACATTGATGTCGCCGGTTCTGACGCCGCACATCCTAACGGATTGTACGCGGGCGTACACGCTCCGCCGTCTGGAGTCGTGGCGCGCAGTCGCTGGGGTGTTCCATGACGAGCTCGCCGTGTACGCCGATTCCGAATCGCGGACCTTTTGTGTCGCGCACAACGGATGCAGGAGTGCGCACCGCAGGAGAGCGGCGCGCGCCGCAGCACATTTCCCGTCGCGGCTGCGCGTGCGTTTCAAAGAACTATAATGGCCAAGTGGAAAAGGCTACGGTATCCAGATTAAAAAATTCGCTGAGTGCTTATCTGCGCAAGGTCCGCGCGGGGCACTCCGTCGTGGTTTACGATCGGGATGTCCCGATTGCGCGAATTGATCGGATAGAGGATGGGGGCGCGGGCGACGATCGGCTTGCGCTGCTCGCCGCTCAGGGCATCACGGGGCCGCCGGAAGCCGAACTCTCGGCCAAGCGGCTCCGGCAGGCGTTATCACGGCCGCTGGCCCGCTCGGTGCGCCTATTGGATGCTGTGCTCGAAGAGCGCCGCGAAGGACGCTGACTCCTCAATCATGCGTTTTCGGGTCAGCTCCGCGCTGATTTCGCTGTTGATCGATGAGCCGGTCCACGCGGCGCTGAT
>JAKADE010000124.1 GCA_021820785.1 Pseudomonadota bacterium | reverse complement strand
TGCAGCGGTCAGCGGCTGAACCCGGTGGCGCTCAACGTGCGTTTCCGCGAACGCTCCATCGCCGCCCTGACCCTGGAGCCGGTGGGACGTGCCGCGGAGTTCTTCCGGCGGCTGAAGCTCTCGTCCCGCGAACGGCAGATCGCGCGCGATCTGCTCGCCGAAATCCGCTCGCGCCTGGCGTTTCTCGAGCGCGTCGGCCTCGGCTACCTGCAGCTCGACCGCTCGGCGCCGACCCTCTCGGGCGGAGAGGCGCAGCGCATTCGCCTCGCCGCGCAGCTCGGTTCGAACCTGCAGGGCGTGTGCTACGTGCTCGACGAGCCGACGATCGGCCTGCATCCTCGTGACAACGAGATCCTGCTCGATTCGCTCAGCGAACTCGCCAGCCACCGCAATACGCTCGTGGTGGTGGAGCATGACGAGGACACGATCCGCCGCGCCGATCACGTCCTGGACCTCGGCCCGGGCGCCGGTGTGCAGGGCGGGGAAATCGTCGGTGTGGGCACGGTGAAGGAACTGATGCGCAACCCGCGCTCGATCACCGGGCGCTTTCTGCGCCAGCCGCTGCGCCATCCTGCCGAACCGCGCCGTGCGACGACGGCAAAGTCTCCGCACCTGACGCTCGAGGATATTTCGCTGCACAACGTTGCAGGTGATGTGCAGATCCCGCTCGCGCGACTCGTCGTGATCACCGGCGTGTCCGGTTCAGGAAAGTCGACCGTGGCACGGGACGTGCTCTACACCAATCTGCGCCGTCTGCTCGGACCGGCGGACAAGGCGGCTCGGGCCAAGCGCGCACCGGACGCTGCCAGACGCGCCGGCCGGCCGCGCCGAACCGAACTCGCCGGCTGCCGCGCGGTGCGCGGGCTGGAGCACCTCGGGCGGGTGCTGGAGGTCGATCAGACGCCGATCGGCAAAACACCGCGCTCCTGCCCGGCGACTTACATCGGGTTCTGGGACGACATCCGGCGGATCTTCGCGGCCACCAGCGAGGCGCGTCTGCGCGGTTACACCGCGAGCCGATTCTCGTTCAACACGACCGGCGGACGCTGCGAGGCGTGTGAAGGCCAGGGCGTGCAGACCATCGAGATGAACTTCCTGCCGGACGTGAAGGTTCTCTGCGACGTCTGCGGCGGCCGGCGCTTCAGCTCCGAGACCCTCTCGGTGCTCTGGCGCGGCAAGAGCATCGGCGACGTGCTGATGATGAATGTCGACGAGGCGGTGCCGTTCTTTGCAGCGCACGCGCGCATCCACCACGCGCTGAAGCTGCTGCAGGACGTCGGCCTGGGATATCTGACGCTGGGCCAGCAGAGCCCGACGCTCTCCGGCGGCGAAGCGCAACGCATCAAGCTGGTCACGGAGCTGGCGAAGGTGCGTGAGTCGGGGCCGCCGGAGCGCCCGGGACTGACCGCGCGCGCGGCGCGACACACGCTGTACGTGCTCGATGAGCCGACCGTGGGGCTGCACATGGCCGATGTCGAGAAACTGATCCACGTGCTGCACCGGCTGGTCGACGCCGGCAACACCGTAGTCGTGGTGGAGCACAACCTGGACGTGATGGCCGAGGCGGATTGGATCCTGGACATGGGCCCGGAGGCCGGCGAGCACGGCGGGCGGCTCGTTGCGCAAGGCACGCCGGCGGCGGTGGCCCGCCGCGCCAAGCGCTCGCATACCGGCCGGGTACTGGCGCAGTTCCTCGACGCGCGTTGCGGTGAGGACTGAGGTACAGTAGGTCCATGGCCCACGAGCTGGTCTGCTGGAAGTGCGGCGCCTCGCTGGCGGACCTGACGCTGCCACTGCGCCGCCTGGAGGAGTGTCCGAAGTGCCGTGCCCAGCTGCACGTGTGCCGCATGTGTCGTGAGTACGACACCCGCGTCACGGGCGCCTGCCGTGAGCAGGGAGCCGAGGAGGTGCGCAACAAGGAGGGGGCGAACTTCTGCGATTTCTTCCGCCCGCGCCCCAGCGCGTATGCGGGCAACAGCGCCGCGGCCGACCAGGCCCTGAGCGAACTGAACAAACTGTTCGGTCCGCGCTGAGCGGCGAGGAGCACGCCGCCGATCGGCCGTCAGTTCTTCCGGACTCGCTCGCCCAACCGCTCAAGAAGCCGCGTGAACGGCGTGCTCCTCTCCAGCCTTCGGGCCCCGCCCGGACCGCGCGCATCGCCGGCCTCGTCGCGCCGGTCCTCGATGGTCAGTTCGTGCGCACCCAGAATCTCCAGAGTCTCCTCCAGGGTCTGCGGTGCGCGGCGCTCGCGCGCGTGCACCTTGCCGCCGCCCGCGGCACGCTTGGCCATGGCCACCGGCCGCAGCTCGTGGACCGGCGCCTTCGGCGGCGTCGCGGCCGCGCGCTCGCGCGGCGCAGCGGCGGGAGCCGCGGCGGGCGCTGTGGCTCGCACCGGCGCCTCTTCGTCGAACAGCTTGAATTCGTGGTCCACCGTCTGCGGCGCCTGCGCAGCGGCGCGCGGCGGCAGCGCGCCGGACTCCCCGCTCACGCGCTGGCGCTCGTCGCCGCTCACGGGCACCACGGCGGCCGACGGGAATTCCGAACGGACGTAACCGGCCACCTGCTTGGCAGAAATCGGGTCGTTGAAGAACCCCAGGCGCAACCCGAACCACTTGCGACCCTCGCGGCTGCCCTCGACGCAATACAGCGTGTAGGCACTGAAGATCGCCAGCGGCGGCAGCTTCTCGAACGAGATCGGCTGCACCGACCACTTCAGCTGCACGGCGAAGGCGGCCGGCTTGGCGAGCGCCTCCGGGGCACGCCCTTCGAGGCACTGCAGCGCCTGGGCATCCGAGAGCGCCGCCTCGGGGATCGGCAGCGTACGCGTCGCGCCGGTCGCCTCCAGCGGCTCATCCAGCGAGGCGAGCACTTCCTTGATGTTGGACGTTCCCAGCACCGCGGGGGTGCGGGCCGGCTCGGTACGCGATTCGGCAACGGTGCGCGGCGCAGGGCCCGCCTTGGCGGCACGTGGCGACGGGGCCGACGCAGGGGCGCGAGCCGGCGCCGGCACGGGCACGGCTTTCGCTTCGGCGGGCGGATGCAATGTCGGCACCGCCTTCGGCTCCTCGGGGGTCTCGACGAGCGAGAGCACCGGGGCGGCCGGGGCCTCGGTTGGGGGTTCGACGGGCGGCTCGACCTGCGGCGCGACCGAGTGCGGCCCGGCCGCGTGGGCGGCCTGCGCTTCCGCTGCGGCCACGGCGCGCGCGCGCAGTTTCTTGCCCGGCGCCTCGCCGGCCCAGGCGCCGGGATAAATCTCGCGCACCAGTCCGAGCCAGTTTTCGGCTTCGGCCTGGTTGGCGAAGAATCCCATGTGCAGCCGGAACCGCTCCCGGCCTTCCTCGAACCGGCGGCTCACGAAGAACGTGAAGCGGCTGAGCTCGGGCAGGTCGGCGCGCGGCAGCGCCATGGGCGTGCTCGACGAGCACAGGTTGATCACGAACGGACCCGCCTCGGCGGCGGGGCCGACCGATGATGGCGCGCCGGTCTCGGGGAGCGGCGCCAGATTTTCCGCTGGTGTCATGTCTCTTGGACGCTCGGTCGTGATGCCCCGGCCGGCGGTGCGTCCCAAGGAGACGGAGGAAGCTTCCGATGCGCCCGTGGCGCGATCGTGGCGGCCCCGCCGTCATGGGAATCTCCCGAAGACCGGTGGCTTTGCGTCCCCGTCTTTCGACGGGTTTGCCCTTTACACAGAGTGGAGTTTCGAGGCAGGGGCGGCGCGAGTCAAGCGTTCCGGTGCGGCGTATTTCTCAGGTCGTATTTGCCGCAGTCATCTGCGTACATAACGCAGCGCCGGCCGGCGGCGCGGCGCCGTTTATGTCGCGTCCGCGCCGCCATATGTCATGCGCGACCCGATCAAGCCGGATCCGGGAGAATCCCCGGCAGGTCAAGACCCTGCTCGCGCGCGCAGAGGATCGCCTCCGGATAGCCGGCATCGGCATGGCGCATCACGCCGCTCGCCGGGTCATTCCACAGGACTCGCGCGATGCGCCGTGCGGCCGCCTCGGTGCCGTCACACACGATGACCAGGCCGGCGTGCTGGGAAAATCCCATTCCAACTCCACCGCCATGATGCAGCGAAACCCAGGTGGCGCCCGAGGCGGTGCTGAGCAGTGCGTTCAACAGCGGCCAGTCGGACACCGCATCGGAGCCGTCGCGCATCGACTCGGTCTCGCGGTTCGGCGAGGCCACCGAGCCGGAATCCAGGTGATCGCGGCCGATCACCACCGGCGCCTTCAGTTCTCCGCGCGCCACCATCTCGTTGAACGCGAGGCCGAGACGATGCCGGTCGCCGAGCCCGACCCAGCAGATGCGTGCCGGCAATCCCTGGAAGTGAATGCGCTCGCGCGCCATGTCCAGCCAGTGATGCAGGTGCTTGTCCCCGGGCAGCAGCTCTTTGACCTTGGCGTCGGTCTTGAAGATGTCCTGCGGATCCCCGGAGAGCGCGGCCCAGCGGAATGGCCCGACGCCGCGGCAGAACAGCGGGCGGATGTAAGCCGGCACGAAACCAGGGAAGTCGAAGGCGTTCCTGACGCCCTCATCGAGCGCCATCTGCCGGATGTTGTTGCCGTAATCCACGGTCGGCACGCCGGCGGCGTGAAAATCGAGCATGGCGCGCACATGAACGGCCATTGATGCCTTGGCGGCTCGAATCACGGCCGCCGGATCACGCTCGCGCATGTCCAGCCAGTGCTCGACGCTCCACCCGCTCGGCAGGTAGCCGTTCAGCGGATCATGCGCCGAGGTCTGGTCGGTGAGCAGATCAGGCCGCACGCCGCGTTTGAACAGTTCCGGCAGCACGTCGGCGGCATTACCGAGCAGGCCGACGGACACCGCCTTGCCCTCGGCGCAGGCACGCTGCACGATGGCGAGCGCATCATCGAGATTTTCCGCCGCGTGATCGAGATACCCCGAGCGCAGTCGCATGTCGATGCGCGAGCGCTGACACTCGATCGCCAGGCAGCACGCGCCGGCCATCACCGCCGCAAGCGGCTGCGCGCCGCCCATGCCGCCGAGGCCGGCGGTGAGCAGCCAGCGGCCCTTGAGCTCCCCGCCATAATGCCGCCGTCCCATCTCGACGAAGGTCTCGTAGGTGCCCTGCACGATGCCCTGGCTGCCGATATAGATCCACGAGCCGGCAGTCATCTGCCCGTACATCATCAGCCCTTTGCGGTCGAGCTCGTTGAAGTGCTCCCAGGTCGCCCAGCGCGGCACGAGGTTGGAGTTGGCGATGAGGACCCGCGGCGCATCGGCATGGGTGGTGAACACTCCGACCGGCTTGCCCGACTGAATCAGCAGTGTCTGGTCGGCTTCGAGCCGGCGCAGCGTCGCGACGATGGTGTCGTAGCTCTCCCAGTCGCGGGCGGCGCGACCGATCCCGCCGTAGACCACGAGTTCCTGCGGCCGTTCACCCACGGCCGGGTCCAGGTTGTTCATCAACATGCGCAGCGGCGCCTCGGTGAGCCAGCTCTTGGCCGTGAGCGTCGTGCCGGTGGGGGCGTGGATGACCCGAGTGGTATCGAGGCGGGTCCGGGGCTTGTGATCTGCGCTCATCAGGCGACTCCCGTTGCAGAGTGGGCGAAATTCAGACAGGCGCCGAGCGCGCGCTGCAGCACTTGACTGAGGGGCTCGGCCCGCGCCGGTTCGAACGGCGGGGGCCAGTTGCCGGCGGCGGGAACGGCCGGCTCGTGGAGGTAGCTGCGGCACGCGAGTTCCATCTGCACGGCATGCACCTCTCGTTCCGGGCAGCCGTAATGCCGCGTGGTCCAGCCGCCGACGAAGCGCCCGTCGGTGACGAGCGTGAAGTCCGGGCTCTGGCATGCCTCTTCGAGGGCCCGCCGCAACATCGGCGCACAACTCGCGCCGCGATTCGTGCCGAGGTTCAGATGCGCCAATTCTCCCTCGAACAGCCGCGGCACGCGTGAGCGGATCGAGTGCGCGTCGTAGAGCACGACGCGGCCGTGCTCGGCGCGCAGCCGCTCCAGTTCTGCGCCCAGCGCCATGTGATACGGCTCGAAGTACTGCGCGCGCCGCGCGGCGATGTCGGCGGCATCCGGCTCCGCCCCCTCGCGGTAAAGCGGCTCGCCGTCGAAGGTGCGGGTCGGACACAATTCGGTGGTGTTCTGCCCCGGATAGAGCGAAGCGCCGGACGGGTCGCGGTTCACATCGATCACCGTGCGACTGATCCTGGTGCGGACCGTGGTGGCCCCGAGCGCGAGCGCCATGGCGTAGAGCCGATCGACGTACCAGTCGGCGTCCTTGCGGGCGAGCCACGGCGAGACCAGCCGTTCGGCGATCGGCGCCGGCAACTCCGTCCCCGTGTGCGGGAAGCTGACCACCAGCGGCGCATCGCCGCGCTCGACTTCCAGCCACTCGTTCATGCCGCCTCCAGTGCGGGCAGCGGGACACCGACCGCTCCCGGCAACGCCCGCTCGCGAACCAGCTCGGTGGCGGCCTCGAGATCGGCATGCAGATAGCGATCCTCGCCGAGCGGCGCGATGCGCGCGCGCACCGCGCTGCGCGCCGCCTCGAGCGGTGCGCTCGAGCGCAGGCCGCGGTGAAAGTCGCAGCCCTGCGCCGCGGTGATCAGTTCGATCCCGATGATCGCCGCGGCATTGCGGGTCATCTGGTGCAGGCGCCGCGCCGCGTGCGCCGCCATGGACACGTGGTCTTCCTGGTTGGCCGAGGTCGGAATTGAATCGACACTGGCCGGATGCGCACACTGCTTGTTCTCCGACACCAGCGCTGCGGCGGTCACCTGCGGCATCATCAGTCCGGAGTTCAGGCCCGGGCTTGGGGTGAGAAACGCCGGCAGCCCCGAGAGCGCCGGGTCAACCAGCATGGCGATGCGCCGCTCGGAGAGCGAGCCGATCTCGCACAGCGCGAGCGCCATGACGTCGGCGGCGAACGCCACCGGTTCGGCATGGAAGTTGCCGCCCGAGAGGGCCTCATCGGCATCGGGGAAAATCAGCGGGTTATCCGACACGCCGTTGGCTTCGCATGCGAGCGTGCCGGCCGCGTGGCGCAACAGATCGAGCGCCGCGCCCATCACCTGGGGCTGGCAGCGCAGGCAGTACGGATCCTGTACGCGCGGATCGGCCGTGCGGTGCGAATCACGGATCGCCGAACCGACCATGAGCGCGCGCAGCGCCGCGGCCGTTTCGATCTGGCCGCGATGACCGCGCAGCGCGTGGATGCGCGCATCGAAGGGCGTGTCGGAACCCTTGGCGGCCTCCGTGGACAACGCCCCGGTGACCAGGGCCGATTGAAATACGGTCTCGATGTCGAATAACGCGGCGAGCGCGTTGGCCGTGGAGAACTGCGTGCCGTTGAGGAGCGCGAGCCCCTCTTTGGGCGCGAGCGTGAGCGGCTCGAGGCCCGCCTCGCGCAGCACCTCGGCAGCCGGTGCCCGCGTCCCGTCCGGTCGGCGGATCTCCCCGACACCGATCAGGGCCGAAGCCAGGTGTGCCAGCGGCGCCAGATCGCCCGATGCACCGACCGACCCCTGGGCCGGTACGACCGGCAGCAGGTCGCGCTCCAGCAGCG
>JAKADE010000123.1 GCA_021820785.1 Pseudomonadota bacterium | reverse complement strand
TTGACCCGAGTGACACAAATGATCTGCAGCGGCCGCCGCTGGTCCTTTGTGCACCTGTCAATGTCGGCTTCGGCCCGCATGCGCTTCGCTCTTGGCCCCCTCGAGACGTTTTCGAAGTGCCGCCACCTCGGCGAGCTTGGTGTCTTTGCTCGCACGCTCCGCCCGTGCAGCGGCAGCCTCGGCCTGATCGGTTCGCGCGAGAGCCTCCTCCAACGCCAGGTGCCACAGAGCGAGAATGCGCACATCGCGATCCCGTTTGGTGTAGGGGTGAGTCGCGGCTCTTTCGTAGAGTTTCCGTCCTGTCGCGAAATCGCCAGCACGAAACGCGAGAAGTCCGGTCGTCGCATAGAGGGCTGGTTGAATGAACTGTGGGCTCGCGTCGATTGCGACTTTGGCGAGAATCGTTACCGCTTCCGAGACTCGACCGAGATAGGCGAGTCCAACCGCTTTGTTATTAAGCAAACCCGGATTATGGGGTTCCGCATCCAGACCGCGTTCGCTGAAATCAAGTACGGTGGTACCATCCCCGTACACCACGCTTGCCACATAGGACCCCATCATTAAGGGTCGACTTGAGGTCGGCTCGAAGTCGGCCCATTCCCAGCTGCTCGAGATGGCGGCCTCCCAGCGACCGTCGAGGCGAGCACGCAGCGCCTGAGCCTCGTAAGTGGTGGGCTGCTGGAACAATGGTGCGGGTACGACGAGACCCGAAGTACGTTGACTGGCCCACTGAGCTTGGGCAATCGCGTTCTCGGTCGGATCCTCGAGGCTGCGTCGAAAGAATTGCCGCGCCTTTTGCGTCGCACCATCCTCAAGAAGCAAAGTCCCGAGGGCACCCGCCAGTTCGGAACTGCTCCGGGGAGTCCACCGGGAATGATCAAGGCCGCGCTGCCCGATGGACGCCGTCAGGCTGCGCCGATTGGCGACTTGCGATACCGAGATTTCCGCCGCGATGAGCCACGGATCGACCCGTGTTGCGCGCGCGCCGTTCAGGAGCCGTTGTGCAGCCGGCGGATCCTCGACGTGCACGAAGTACCGAACGGCCGATCGCAATACGAACCGATCCTCTGGCGCGAGGCGAATGGCGATGCGGATCGCCCGATCGGCGCTCGATGTCTGGCCCAAGATGGTGTAGAGCCGCGCGAGGTCGACCCACGCGTAGGCATCGCGCGGGTGCAGATGCACGTGTCGACGCAATGCACTGATTCGGCTGTAAATAGCGGTCGGATCGAGGCGTCCGGGACGAAGTCTCGGTGACTCCGTTGGGTTTGTTGAGCGCTCATCAAGCGCACGCCGAGCGACCGCCCGGATGCTCGGGGTGGCATCGGACGCATTGTCTGCCAGCATCCGGACCGCAGGCTCGACCTCATTGAGGCGACCGAGCACAATGCCTGAGGCAACCAATTCGGCGGCAACCTCAATGGAATGCTCGTGTTCCCATTCGAGCTTGCGCTCCTCGAAGTGCGCATCTGGCTCGGGTTCCTTCTGTACGGTCGAGGTACTCGCGAGTTCCGCTGTCGAGATGGTCGCTTCCGAAGACCGCCATCGTGGCAGAAGGCGCCTGTTGGCGTCGGGCTGACTGATGCTCATTGACGGGCCTTGCGTCGCTCGTCGATCTTTGCCTCGTAAGACAGGCGATCGAAGATCGAGACGTAGCGCTCGAGATCATAGACGTTCCCGACGCCAGCGAGCGTTGCCCGCGTGAGCGGGTGGCCGCGCAGAGCGGGATCCGGGTCGCAGAGCTGCCGGATGCAGGTCAGCAGCTCGTCTCGGTACGGGGCGTCAGCCGGAATCTCGCCCGCCACTCGATCGAGCGCTCGAGCGTAGGCCGCCCGGACCTGACCGAGAACGCCAGCATAGGTGCCGGTCCATACCGCCGGCCGAGCCGCCGGATCGAGCTCCTCCGCAATCATCGCCGTCATGGGCAAGCCAGTAATCAGGAATGCGGCAAGGCTCCCCAGCAGATACGCATCACACCCGAGCCGGCGTACCACAAAATCCGGATCCACCTGGCCATACAGGAGTTCGGGAGGGGCGTAAGTGCGTTCGCCCGCGAAAGGCAAGCCATCGTGCGGCGCCGCGCGCCCCTTCATCGACGCCCGTCCGACATCGCAGACTTTGAATAGCCCGTCCGGAAAGCGCAGCGCATTCGAGGGTTTCATGTCCTGATGGGCGACCTGCGCGCCATGCAGCTGTCGTAGCCCGTTGGCAATGTTGTGGAGGGCCGAAAGCGCCTGCGACATCGGGAGCCGCTTGGACACCGTGACCATGTGCCGCAGGCTTTCGTGCGCGAGCTCAAAAATGAGGTACTGAACGGTCTGCGGTGGGTCGGCCGGCGGTGGGCCGGGGACGGATACCGTCTCAGTGCCGTCTTCGATGACCGTGACGACATGACTCATGCGCTTGCTTTTGCTCAGGTTCAGAATGTCGCGCTCGAGGTTGAATGCCTCGGTCAAAGCCTGAAGGGCCCGGGCCGGGTCTCGATCTCGCATGGCCGCTTCAAAATCGATCGCCTTCAGAAAATGTTGTGTCCCCGAAGGAGACTCCACGAGGTAGCCGGTGGAGAAGTGACCCCCGGTTTCACCCGCCGCGTGTGCGACCCTCTGCGTCACCTTCCAGCCATTGTTGAGTGTTCGCCCTGCAAGAAGCTCTTTTGCGGTCGGCATGGATCTCCCCTGTCCCGCGTCGCTGGACCTTGGGAATCTGAATACTACGGGGTCTTGTTCGCTCGCTTGCGTGGAGACGCCGTCCGTTGGGGCCGCCGCGACTTGCGACGCCGACCGGTGGACGCCGTCGAATGATCCCCGAAAGCCTTGATGCGCTCACGCAGCTCCGCGTTGACCACGCGGGCGGTTTTGAGCTCGTGAACCGCTTCGAGTGCTTCGCGCTTCGCGCGCTGGAGCTCATCTTGGAGTCGAGCGCAGTCCGCGGCGTCGGCCCGCGCTTGCCTTTCACTCACCTTGAGGCGCTCTCGCGCCTGGTCCACCTCGGTCAACCACCGCCGCTCGGCGGCATCATAGCGTTCATCGAATTTGGCACGCTCGACAACGCGTGCCTTCTGCTCGGCTTCCAGTCGGTCAGCGAAACTCGCGGCCTGAGCTTCGAGCTGCTCGACCCGCCGCTGGAGGCTCCCCAGGGACTCTTCGCGGTCGCGTAGCGCCTGCTCGAGAGCTGCCGCGCGCTGATTGGATTCGCCGAGCTGGGCGCGGGCAAGCGCGAGACTGTCCTCGAGTGCCGAGCCGCGGGCCGCCAGAGCCTGCCGCTCTTCTTCCAACTGGTGCTCACGTTCCGTCAGCGCCTTCTCCCGATGCTCCAGCGCGTCCTCGCGGGCGGTCACGGCGTCACGCAGCGCGTCGTGCGCACCTTTCAGCGCTTCATTCCAGAGCAGCTGCAACGTGTGCGCGACGCGCTCGGGCAGCTGCGGGAATTCCTGTCCGGGGAGGTCGCGGATCCGGGCGCCGAGCTGGCGCCACCAGGCATCGAGATGCTCATTGATGGTATTGGGCGAGCCGCGCCCCAGGCACACCCGGACCCGGTCGATGGTGGGCCGGTGGCCCTCGACGAGCAGCGCGTCGGCGGCCGCGAAGACCTCGGCGGCCGAGACGCGCCGGGCCCGCGGTGGTCCGGCGGCGCGCCGCTCCGGTGCGCTCTGCGCATCGTCCGACGGCGGCTCTGCGGTCGCGGGATCCAACGCCGGCGTGAGCCGGGATTCGTACGGCGCGTCGGAGCGGTGCCGGGCGGCGGGCTTTTCCTCGGGATGAGATTCGGTGGTCACTCGGTGCCCTACCCTGTCGTAAAATGACTCACGATAAGAGATCCTTACCATGAGTCGACCTTGACATTAGCGATATATAACACATATTCTACTATAAATATGCGGAAACGGCACACTCACCCAACCGGCACCCGCACGCGCGCCGCCCTCGTGCCGCGCGATTGCGTGACAGGGCTCGATCCGCAGGTGCTGCATGCGGAGGCGCAGGCCTCCGTCGCAGCGCTCTTGAAGGAAGGGGAATCGGCGAACACGGTGCGCAGCTATGCGAGCGCGCTCCGCTACTGGGTGGCGTGGTTTCGGCTGCGCTATCGGCGCGCTCTCGCCTTGCCACTGCCGGTGCCGGTGGTGCTGCAGTTCCTGGTCGATCACGTGCAGCGCGCCGGCGGCGCCGGGGCACCCGGTGCTGCGGAGGGCGCACTCGTCCATGATCTGCCGGATGCGATTGATGAGGCCCTGGTGGCCGGTGGGTTCAAGGCCTCCCGCGGCGCCCCGGCGCTCAACACGGTGTTGCATCGCCTTGCGGTGCTCTCCAAAGCGCACCAGCTGCGCGAACTCGCGAATCCCGTCCGCGATCCCGCAGTCCGGGAGCTCGTGCGACGCATCCGCCGCGCCCACGCGACCCGCGGGGTGCGACCGGCCGCCAAGGCGGCGCTCACCAAGGATCCGCTCACCGCGATGCTCGCGACCTGTACGGACGGCCTCGTCGGCGTGCGCGACCGGGCGCTGCTTCTTTTCGCCTGGGCCTCCGGCGGCCGGCGGCGCTCCGAGGTCGCAGGCGCCGTGATGGAGAATCTCACGAAGGTGGACGACAAGACGTATCTCTACCGACTCGCGCACTCGAAGACCGACCAGGCGGGCACGGCGGACAACGAGGATGCCGTGAAGCCGGTCGTCGGGGTGGCCGCCGCGGGCCTCGCCGCCTGGCTTGAGGCCTCCGGGGTGACCTCAGGGGCGATCTTTCGGCGCATCCGCGGCTCGAAGGCCGCCGAGCCGCTCGCCGACCAGGCCGTCTGGCGCATCGTGAAGCGGCGCACGGCGCTCGCCGGGCTCGAGGGGGATTTCGGCGCCCACTCCCTACGCTCCGGTTTCATCACCGAAGCCGGCCGGCAGAACGTGCCCTTGAAAGAGGCAATGGCGCTCACCGGACACCGCAGCGTCATGACGTTCCTGCGGTACTATCAATCCGGCGCCGTGCAGTCGAGCCGGGCGGCGAATCTCCTGTCGTCCCCCGCGACCGAGGAATAGCGCCCCAGGAGCGCGGCGAGCGCATCCTCGACGGAGGCGTCCCGGGCGAGACAGTGCCAACTTTCGGGCAGGCAGATCGAGAGCACTTCCCGGACGGCCCCATCGACGCCCCGAACGCACTGGCGGCAGCGCTCCCAGGGCGGCAGCTGCACGAAGGGATCCGTCCGTCGAAAGAGCTCTCGGCCCGAGGCTTGCAACGCGGCCGGCCAGGTCCGCAGGCGCTGCTCGAGCCACCACTCCTCGTCGTTCCAGCGCCCCGGCTCGTTCAGCACTCGCTCGAGAGTCTCGTGCCGGCCGCACCGCCAGTGCCCTTCGGTGAGCCGCACCCAGAGGTGCCGCGCGACCGTGCCGGCCAGCAAGCGGATCCGGTGCGGCACGTCGGGCGTGCGCACATCGCAGATGTGGCCACCCGAGGTATCGGTCATGAGATCCTCCTGCGGAATCGACGCATCGAGTGCCTGCAACAACGAGGCCTGCCAGAACCGGATCATCCCGTAGAGCGCGAGGTCCTCTTTGACCTCGGACGCACTGCTGCGCCGGTTGGGCGCTCCCGAGAGATCGAGGAGCCACGGCCAGGCGTGCAGGAATTCCGCATGCGGGTCGACACCCAGGTTTGCACAGATCCACTGCCACTCTTCGCTCTGCCACGAGGGGCGCAGATCCCTCCAGAAACTCGCATCCCGATAGAACTCGCTCCACGACTCCTCATGCCAGCGGACCAATGGGCCCTTGGGTCGTGGCCGCTCGCGCAAGACTCGACGATGACGAGGGCACACGAGCGACCAGCCTCGTGCCCACTCGAAGCGCCGGTAGGCGCCCTCCTCCGCCCAGCACTCAGGACAGAACACGCGTCGACGCTCAGGCGGCAGGGCACCGGAGCTTCCCATGCGATGCGCCGCGATGCGTTGCGCATCGAGACCGGCGTGCGCGCCCAGCACTGCGGCCAGATCCGGCGGCTGAGACACATCCAGATCGTAGGGCGCCTGAGCGTATCCCAGAAAATCCGGGTAACCCAGCCAGAGCACAAATTCGCGCACCGTCATGCCGTAGGCGCCGGCGAAGCGCTCGAGCCAGGAAGTGAGCGTCTCGTTCGCGTGCAGCCGGGGCGCGAGGGCGAGCCGCGCCCGGGGCCGCAGCGGTGCGCGCGCGAGCACGGTCCGTCGCAGCCCTTTCATATCGTCCACAGCGTGGCGCGATTGCGCGCGCGCCCGGGCGGCGCCAGCGGCGGCGGCGCCCGCCGTTCGTCTCGGAGCCAGGCTCGCGCGAGGATCACGTTTTCGGGCTCCGCCTCTGCCGCCTCGTAGTACGAGAGCAGCGGCGGATCGCGCCACCAACTCAAATACTCCGGGACGATGCGCTCGGTCCCCTCGCGGATCGCAACCAGCGCTGCCGCCTGCAGGCAGCGGATGATCGAGTCGGTGATGCCTTCGGTCTCCTGCAGCAGCGCGTGCATCACCGCGGGATCCGAAAGGCGGGAGGCGAGGCGCAGCGGGCACGCCCGCTCGTAGCCCTGCAGGAAGGCCGCGAGCTCAGGGCCCGCGGACCATCGCGGGAGCCGCACGATCGGATAGCGGCTCGAGAGCTGCCGGTCGCTCAGGAGGGCGGATTCGAACTCCTCGGTGCCCGCGAGCACGATCGGCCGTTGCGTTTCGTTCGAGAGACAGCGTATCCAGTCCCGCAGCCACGTTCGCTGTTTGCCGTCCATGTGCTCGATGTTGTGGATCTCATCGAGCACGATGAGTTCGGTGCCCGCCGCCGCCAGGCCCCGGCGCAGCACCGATTGGGGCAACGGTTTCGCCGGGTGGTCCAGAAACGCAATGTTCGCCTCATCGATCAGCGTTCGCCGCAGCGTGCGCACCGTCGGGGCGGCCGGCACCTGCGCGTAAAGCACCGGGCGGATGTGCCGCTTCGTCGTCGGGTCATCGCGTTCGGGGTGCCGCCGCTCAATGCGACGCAACAGGTGCGTCTTGCCCATGCCCGAATCGCCGCAGAGAAACAGCCCCGGCATGCGAATGCGTCGCGGCAGCCGGATCAGCTGTTCGATCTGCCGTTCCACCTGCTGGGCGGGCGGGTGACTGACGTACAGGTCCTTGAGGATATGGCGCGCACGCGCGAGATCGTCCTCGGCGGCGATGGAGTGGATGACCGGGTCGAGGTGCGGCCAGGTCTCCTGGTGCGTCGCGTCGATCCCCGCGGCCAACGGCGTGTCAAGGGAGTGCGAACGGACTCTTACGCCCCGGGCCGGTCGGCCGCGCGCATCCTTGCGGGCGCGCGCGGCGGCCGACCGCGGCGCATTCTTGGACGATGGGTCGGGTCGGGACTGGGCGGTATCCTCTTCCATCGCACTACTCCAACACTTCGAAGGGGTCGGGACTTTCCACCGAGGTGCCTGTCACTTCGAGTTGCGTGCGCGGCAGCGGCGGCAACCGGGGCACTTGACCCGGAACTTTCCCGCCGCGCTCGCCCCGCTTCCGGTTCGAAAGGCGCGTGCGCGGTTGAGTTGCCGGCGCCGACGGCGCCGCGTTCTGT
>JAKADE010000122.1 GCA_021820785.1 Pseudomonadota bacterium | reverse complement strand
CACAGCCCCGGGTTCGACCGTCGCGCTGAGGACTCAATATCTGTGGATGCGGCCGCGCTTCCTGAGCATGGTGGTGCGCGACTCTCACGCTCACCTGAAGACCAATAGCGCGCGAATGGGCGGGGCTTTCAGCGTGCCCGGCTCCGCTGTGTTGATCGGCGGGCGCTCAGGCGAAAGCGCTTGCGGCGATCTGCAGGCGGCCAGCGATCACATTATCGGATCGGAAGCCGCTCAGGTAACGGCCTCGGGCCGCCAATCTCCGCGAGACAACCTCGTTCTCGAGCGGTGGCGGTGCAGAGAGATGACGTGTGTCTCGGCGGAAACTATTCGCGTCCGAATTCTGTCTGCGAGCCTGTCCGCACCACAGGCCGCTCATAGGTACTCGTCCCGATGCAGCCGGTATCGGGTTGCAGCTTCAATCCCTTAAGCGGAATCACCTGCGGAGCAACGCCATGGGAGCGCTCGCACGCCAGATTGCATTGGTGACCGGAGCCTCCTCCGGAATCGGGGCTGCCACCGCCCGCCGACTCGTGAAATCGGGATTCAAGGTTTACGCGACCGCCCGAAATCCTGACGCACTGCGCGAGCTGAGTGGCCTTGGCTGCACGACGTTGCGTGTGGATGTGACGGATGAGACGTCGATGCAGCAGGCCGTGCAGGCGATTGAGGAGGCCGATGGCTCGGTCGGTGCCTTGATCAACAACGCAGGCTACTGCCAGCCGGGCGCACTGGAGACCTTGCCCATCGAGGCGGTTCGCGAGCAATTTGACACTAATGTTTTCGGCCTGCTGCGCATGGCACAACTCGTGCTGCCCGGCATGCGGCGGGCCGGCAATGGCCGCATCGTGAATCTCTCGTCCATGGGCGGGAAGCTCGTGTTTCCCGGTCTCGGTGCCTATCACGCGAGCAAATATGCCGTCGAGGCGATCTCCGACGTGCTGCGCTTCGAAGTCAAAGGATTTGGAATTGATGTGATCATCATAGAGCCGGGCATCATCCGGTCCGGATTCGTCGACGCAGCAATCTCCAAGTTACCCGATCCGAAGACCCAAGAGCCATACGCGGTGTTCGACGCAACGATCCCGGGCGCCTTGAGAGAGGTTTACGAGAAGGGCGTGCTCGCTGAGTTGGGCGGTGGACCTGACGACGTGGCCAAAGTGATCGAGCGTGCGCTCACGGACAGCGCTCCGAGGACTCGCTATGCGGTGACCGCTTCGGCCCATCTGCTCATGGCGCAACATGCGATCATCTCCGACAACTTATGGGACCATTTTCTCGCAGCCCAATTCCCACGCCCCGGCGCGGAATGACGCGCGCGACGGAACGATGCAGGGCGACGGAGGATTGAGGCGACCCCATCAACATCAACCCTGAACCGCCTCGAGGGGCGCACGATGTTGGCGCTGGCGGCGCCGCACGGCGCGTCCTGTGCGGTCGGATCGCTGGGCGCAGCTGCGAGATCGCCGCAATTCCTGATGCGTGGTCAAGAGTCGGCGAACCGGTGTCATGGGTTTCACGGAACAGCCTTTCGCAGCGTCATCACGTAAGAGCCTGGCCTCCTTCGGTCCGGTACAATTTGTGCGGCGCTTGACAGCGTCAGAACCCAGCCTTTGCCGTGCAGAACTCGCCCGCTGGTTATCGCGGGCGCGATAACCGTCAGTTCGCTGTACGTTCTGTTGATCCATGCCCGGCCGTGAGAGATTGCGATGCGGCCCCAGAGGGAACGGACCGTGAGCTTTCGGTATACAAATCCCATTGAGCCCCAGGAGCTGACCTGCGCAGGCGTGTAATCCATCGAAAACCGTCCCAACGGCAGGCGCAGCGTTGGACCATCAAGAAACTGTGCGCGATACTCTGTGTCGCGCATCTTCTCCTGCGCAGCGCGCGCGGCTTCTTCGCGTTCTATCGCGGCGCCGCCAAAGCGAGCGAGTATCTCGTGAGCGTGCGCAGCGTCTGGGGTCACAACGTCGATGCCGTACGCGCGTGCCGCAAGTGCCGCGATCGACGTGTGCATCGTAATTCGGTGCCGCCAATTCGGCGTGACGCTGTCAAGCAACTCCGAATATGCAGGGCCAATGGCGTAACAGAAGGTCCGCGCATAGTTCGATGATCGTTCTACAAAGCGTATGTCGTGAAGGGTGTATGCGAGCCGCCTGGACGGCGGCAAGCCTACGTCGATCCCGGTGGATTCCGCGAGTCCCTCGAAGACATCGAGTTCATGCTCTGGCCGGATCGTTGCTGGCAGCAGCGCATGCCGATAAGCGCGCAACTCAAGAGCATCGGTCAACGCACGCCTGCGCTCTGGACCCCGTGAGGTCAATGCGGCACGCAGGGCATGCAATTCGCCGCGGAACCAGATGCGTCCCGTTTCCGTATCAAGCGCGGCGTCACCGGAAATTGTGATTGCGTCATCGCGAGCCCCCTTGATGACGAAGCCCAATTCCGGCTGGATACGGTGAAATGACTCGTGCATGAGCGTGACCGCCAGCGCAGCCGGGTTGCTCATCGGTGGCCACATGATTTCCGCGAACCGTATCCCGCGGTATTGAAGCCACGTGTCCGAGACTCCGATGCCGGCGGGCAACGTGAACCGATACAAACCGCGGATCCGAGTTGCGCCCGGTACAGGGACGTTCGCGATGGCGGCATGAGTGCGCGGGTCCGCAAATATGAGTGGGCCGCAGAGCGAGATGCCCCAGAGACGACCTCCGTCGGCGCTGCACAACGCGTGTGCGCGTGCGAACACGGCACTTGCCGCCTTGACGGGGATACCTGAACTCGACGCTGCAGCCAGGGCGGGCAGTGTCATGAAGAACGCTGTACTCGTAGACAAACGTTTCATCCGTGCATCCCTTGATGTCCCGCACGCAGTCTAGAACGTCACGCGTCGGCCGGCACCTTCTGAGTGTGCAATGGCATCGGAGAGGGGCGACTCGGCGAGCGGTCCTGCCGATTCACGATTCGTTGCGCCCCCACTGAATCCGGGAATTGACGCGGTCCGCGTCGCTCGCAGAGGCCATTAACGCGAGCGTGGTCTGTGCTCTGTGCCCCATTCGGAGGTAATGAACACGACGGTCGCGGCCGTCGGCGCGTCGGCGGTATGCCACGTGCCTGGTTCATTGATCGCGTATTCCCCGGGACTCAAGCAGATTGTGCGGCGCCCGCCATTGGGGGTTTCCTGATGCAGGATGAGTATGCCCAGCGTGCACAGCACGAGCTCGCGTCCGTCTGGATGCATCTCCCACATGTCCCATGAGGCGCCGAACGTGAACATGCTCACCAGTCGGCCTTCGGTGCTACCGCAAGCGTGATGGACGGAGTACTTCTGGTACCAGTCGAGCGTGCCCGTGAAGGCAGGTTCAACTGCCGCGGTGCCTCCGCGGCCGAGATGAATGGGGTGCCGGGCGATGTCGGGGGCGGTCCTGACGGTGCTCCTTGGGATCATTGAGCCAGGGCGAATTCACCGGCAGAGTCCATGGGGGTGCAAAAGCCCATCGTCGCCGAAATCCGGTGCCTGTCGCGATCCTTCTTTCCGGTGGACCGGCATGGGCAAGAGTGCGCAGTGGAGGTGGGCGCTGATGCGCCGCGCCCCGATTTGGCAATTGCGCGATGCGTAACGGCCCGTCCGCTTGAATTCACACCCACCGCTCGTGAGCTCACCAGAGTCGGAGCAGACGTGGAAGTGCTCGCGAGGCTGATGTCGTTTATGGGGCGGGAAGGGTCCAGTGAAACTGGCTAAGCAATGCGTCGCGACGGTGACGTGCAGCGGCGAGCCGCGAGCAGTGAGTCCATCAGTATCAAAGATCGGTTCGCTCCCGCCAGAGCGTATGGCGTTCGCGCCGATGTCTGCAAGCTGCGATCCGCTCGCAGTGACAATGGGAGGGGGCCGGAGATCGGGGACACGGGGCGCACGCGTGAGCCCCCTGGAATTATATTAGGATAATGGCCCGATTCTGGACAGCGGCACCGGGATGATGGACCAAAACGCAGGGCGTGAAATTCGTGTGGCACTGATCGGGTTCGGTCTCGGAGGTGCATGCTTCCACGCGCCATTGATCGCGACGACGCCGGGCATGAGGGTTGCGACAATCGTCACTTCGGACGAAGGGCGTGCGCGACAAGCCAGACTCACCTACCCCAAGGCGAACGTCGTCCCCTCGGTGAAGTCGTTGTGGGGGCGGGCCGCAGATCATGATCTCGTGGTCATTACCACGCCCAACCGGTATCACGCGCCGCTTGCTGTGGAAGCGCTCTCAGCGGGACTGCCGGTGGTGCTGGATAAACCCTTCGCGCGAACCTCAGCGGAGGCGCTTCGCGTCATACAATTTGCGCGAGAAAAGGGCTTGCCCGTCGTTCCGTATCACAACCGCCGCTGGGATAGCGAGTATCTGACTCTTCGCCGATTGATCGATGCAGGAGCACTCGGGAACATCTTCCGCTTTGAATCCCGCTTCGAGCGGTGGCGACCTCAATTGAAGGGCGGCTGGCGTGAACGAGGCGATTCCGAAGAGGCCGGCGGGTTGCTGTACGACCTCGGAACCCATCTGATCGACCAGGCGCTGGGCCTCTTCGGACCGGTGAAGCAGGTGTATGCCGAATTGGATTGCCGGCGATCCGGTGCACAAACGGACGATGACGCTTTTATTGCCCTGACGCACGCGAATGGAGTGCGCTCGCACCTGTGGGTCAGCGCCGTGGCCGCCCATTTCGGTCCCCGCATGAGGGCTCTCGGGGAACGCGGAGCATTTGTGAAACAGGATGCCGATCCGCAGGAAGCAGCCCTGAGAAACGGAAAGACGCCCGGCGGCCCGGACTGGGGCGTCGAAGCGCCTGACGCGTGGGGATTCGTCACGGATGGAACCCGCAAGCACCCCGTACAGAGTGAGCCGGGCGCCTACCAGAAATTCTATGCCGGGGTGTTGGAGATGCTGATCGGCGCGATGCCGCCGCCGGTTCTGCCTGAGGACGCCGTCGAGGGCCTCCGGATCATCGAGGCAGCACAGCGGTCTGCCGCGGCACACCGTCCGATCGAAATTACTTCAGGGTCGTGACTTCAGGGGCGGCACGACGGCCGCATATCTGCTGCAGCGTCACCTTCAGACCCGCGGCGCCCGTGCCGCGGTCGGCCGGGGGAAGCGCCCGAACCATTTGGACACCGCGCGGCGAAATGCGGTGCCCGGATCTCCAGGCCAACGGATCCGCACTCGTCGGTACAGGATATAAATGTGCAGACGGCGGGGTTGAGACCCGTCGCAATTATGCTCACCGGAATCGAGAATCGCCTGAGCCGTAGGCAGCAGCGTTTACACCGACTGCTCCTGCAGCGGCTGCGAAATCGCAGCACCTACGCGAGCAGAGCATGGGAAACGTAGACGGCAAGCGCCACGCCCAATATCACCATGAGCGCCGAGAGTGCAAGGTCCATACGAGCGCCGCCCGGACGTCGCTCCGGGGAGTCGATCGCCTGCGCGGTCCGAATAAACCGAACTGCCGCCATTGCAACCATTGCCGTGCCGGCGATGATCAAGATCAATCCGGCGACATCCCCGAATCCACCGCCGGGAACCGCCACGCTCCGGCCATGGGCGCCTGCCAGCGATTGCGCTGCGACCTTCAGGAAGAGATTGAACTTCGCTACCAGGAAGCCAAAGGCCATCACGGCAATCGCCGTGCGCACCCAGGCGAGAAACGTGCGTTCGTTGGCCGCGTGGTCAGAGTAATGATCAATCATCTGCTGCATCCTCATGCCGGTCGCCGCACCGTGACTGGGGCCGTTCGCCGTTCAACGGAGCGAAATGGTACTAACAGAAACGGCCGACCGCCTGAGGTTCCGGGACAGGAGGATCGGGCGGTGACGCCAAATTGGAGTGTACGCTAATGGTGAGGTGAATCTGACGAGGGAAGTGCCGTGCGAGTCCTCTGCCCTCAGCGCCAGGCTCACGAGGTAAACTGCCGACATGGCAGCTTCTGAAAATCTCCACTTGGGTCGGTCGGGCGAGGCGTACCCGGATGCGTACTATGTTCGCGTCGGCACGGGTCAATTCGTGTCGACCCTGCATTCGCAGGGCGCCTGGCAGCCCGGTGAACAGCACTTGGCGCCGGCGTCTGGTCTGGTTCTCGCCGAGGTGGAACGCCGCTTGCCGAGCGACAAGCTGGTCTCTCGCGTCTCATTCGACGTGCTGGGCGTCATCCATTCCGGTGAATTCACCATCGATGTCGAGGTGGTGCGTCCGGGCCGCTCCATCGAATTGATCGAAGCGAATCTGCGGCATGGCGATCGCACGAGCATCCGCGCGCGCATCTGGCGTCTCTCAGGCGCCGACACCACACACATCCAGGGAACCGAATGGGCACGGTTGCCGCCACCGGATGCCATGCGCACGCGGGCGCTTCCATTGGAATGGGGTGGTGGCTTCATTGAATCGCTGGAGGCCCGTCAGGATGCAGAAGCGCGTCCGGGCTGTGGACGCAGTTGGATTCGAACGCGGTATCCATTGGTGGCGGGAGAGAGCGATCCGCCCGTTGCGGGATTTCTTAAGCTCGTTGACACAGCCAATGGGTTGGTCGCTCGTGAACACCCCAACCAGGTGTTCTTCGCAAATGTGGACCTCACAGTGCATTTCTTCCGTCAGCCCGAGGCGGGATGGGTCGGATTCGATACCCGAGTCAACTTCGGCCCGACCGGTCTCGGCGAGACATTTTCGGTTCTGAGCGACACACTGGGGCCGGTCGGCACCGCGGCGCAGAGCCTTACGGTCCGCGTGGGAGGAGATGTACTCGGTGGTCCAAGATGAACGATCATGGCCGCGCGGACCTGGGTCAGTTCGTAGAGCGAAAAGAAACCTTGAAACAGGGGTCTTCCGTGAGTCTCGGGAGGCACCGAGCAATGCCCCATAGCCCCAATTTTAAGTCACAACCGCCATGCAGATTCGAGATCATGATCGTGAACAGCACCCCGGCGCGCTGCTCAGGACACAGGTGCCTTCTGTCTGAATGCGCTTATGCACGGCGCCATTGCGGGCGATCGTGGGCTAACGGCAATGTCGCTTCTCGGCTGGATCTCGTGCCCAGATTGCGTTTCGCCTCGGGCCCCAGAGGCAGTCAGCCTTTTCCCCGAGGCCGGGCGTTTAGCGCTTCGTGCAGTTCACTTTCCTGGTGACGGCAAGGAAATGTTACTGAGCTCGGCGAACATCCGTCGGGCTGCAATCGGGGGACCACGTGATCGCGACGTGCGGCGCCAATCCGTCGAGAAAGCTGATGGCGTCAAACAGTTCCGCGGGCGCGAATGCACCGCCGCTTCTGGGCGGATTCTCCAGCACCCGCGTACAGGCTTCGACGACAATCGGACCGCTGACCGCATAAATGTCGTTCCCGCTGGCGGATACTCGGGTTCGACGCCCTCCCGAATGTATCCAAACGTCCATGATAAAACGTTGCGAAGACCGGCCGGATTCGTCGACTGAAGTCGGTCGCGGTGTGTCGAGACTGTTGAGGTCGCGCAGCGGCGCGGAGTTCATGAAGCTGCAGATGCTTCGTGCTGCCATATGTCTGCT
>JAKADE010000121.1 GCA_021820785.1 Pseudomonadota bacterium | reverse complement strand
CGGGTCGATGCTGGCATCCGGTGAGCGCATCGACGCCACCGTCGCCTTCGTCAATCCCGGCTCACAGGCCGTCGGGTTCGAGATCGACGCGTGTCTGCGCGAGGGTAGCCGCGTGGTGTGCGCCCACGGAGCGCACTGATGCTGCGCATCGGCCCGTACACGCTGCCCTCGCGCGCGGTGCTCGCCCCCATGGCGGGCGTCACCGACCGCCCGTTCCGCATTCTCTGCCGCCGCCTCGGCGCGGGGCTCGCCGCCTCCGAGATGCTCACGTCCGATGCACGGCTGTGGCACACGCCGAAGTCGCGTCGTCGCCTCGATCACAGCGGCGAACCGGAACCGCGCGTGGTGCAGCTCGCCGGTGCCGAGCCGCAGGTGCTGGCGCAGGCCGCCCGCCTCAGCGTCGAGCGGGGTGCGCAGATCATCGACCTGAACATGGGCTGCCCGGCGAAAAAGGTATGCGGCAAGGCGTGCGGCTCGGCGCTGCTGCGCGATGAGACGCTGGTGGCCGAGATCCTCGAGACGGTGGTTGCCGCGGTGGACGTGCCGGTGACGCTGAAAATCCGCACAGGTTGGGATCCCGAGCACCGCAACGGCGTCGCCATTGCGCAACTCGCCGAACGCTGCGGTATCCAGGCGCTCGCAGTCCACGGCCGTACGCGAGCGGACTTCTACCAGGGTGCGGCGGAATACGAAACGATCCGTGCCATCAAGTCCACGGTGCGCATCCCGATCTTTGCCAACGGCGACATCCGTTCCCCCGTCGATGCACGCAAAGTACTTGATTTCACTGGGGCCGATGGCGTCATGATCGGACGCGCTGCGTTCGGCGAGCCGTGGATCTTTCGCGCCGTCGAGGATTTCCTCGCGGCGCGGCCCGCCGCACCGCCCTCGCGCACCGAGGTGCGTGATATCATCCTCGCTCACCTCGAATCCCTGTACGGCTTTTACGGCGAGGAGACAGGCGTGCGCATCGCTCGCAAACACATTGGCTGGTATTGCGAACGATGTTTTTCCAATCCGGAGCCGATTCGTCTCGATTTGATGGCGGCGCAGGACGTGCGCGAGCAGTTCGTGCGCGTGCGTCGGCATTTCGACGCGTGGGCTGCAGATCACGCGCGTGCGGCCTGAGGCGCCATCAAAAACGTGGGAAATTCACATGACAGCAAAAAAGAGAATCGCACAGTGGCGCGATGGGGGCATCCGCGTCACGGCCGGGGAGTTGCCGCTGCGCAGTCACGCGGAGCGGGCGCTCAGCGACTATTTCACGAACCTTAATGGCTCGCATCCGGCGGGCCTGTACAACCTGGTGCTGCGCGAAGTTGAAGAGCCGCTGTTTCGCGTCGTACTCGATTATGTCGCAGGCAACCAGAGCCGCGCGGCGGACATCCTCGGCATCAACCGCGGCACGCTGCGCAAGAAGCTCAAGCAGTTCGGCCTGACTAACTGACGAGTTGTAATGAATCAAACCGTGCGGCCCGTGCGGCGGGCACTGCTTTCCGTTTCCGACAAGACCGGCCTGGTCGAGTTCGCGCAGGGTCTCGCGCACCGCGGGGTGGAGATTCTCTCCACCGGCGGCACGGCAAAACTGCTCGCGGCGCACGGGCTCACGGTGCGCGAAGTGTCGGACCATACCGGCTTCCCGGAGATCATGGACGGGCGGGTCAAGACCCTGCACCCGAAGATCCACGGCGGACTGCTGGGGCGACGCGGCACCGACGAGCGCGTCATGACGCTGCACGGCATCGAGCCGATCGACCTGTTGGCGGTGAACCTGTATCCGTTCGCCGAGACGGTCGCGCGCCCCAACTGCAGCTACGATGAGGCGATCGAGAACATCGACATCGGCGGCCCGGCCATGCTGCGCGCCGCGGCAAAGAATCACGACGCGGTCACCGCGGCGGTGGATCCGGCCGATTACGCCCGGATCCTTGCCGAGCTCGACGCGCACGGCGGAGTCAGCGGGGCGACGCGGGCGCAGCTCGCGACCAAGGTCTTCTCGCATACAGCGCGCTACGACGCGATGGTGGCCGCATACCTGACTCGGCAGCATTCCGGTGCGCACGCGCTGCCGGCGTCTCTGCCGCTCGTGTTCGACAAGGTGAGCGACCTGCGCTACGGGGAGAACCCGCACCAGCACGCCGCTTTGTACCGCGACGCGCTCGGCGGCACCGGACTGGCTCAGGCCCGCCTGCTGCAGGGTAAAGAGCTCTCCTTCAACAACATCGCCGACGCCGACACTGCCGTAGAGTGCGTTCGGCAGTTCGACGAGCCGGCGTGCGTGATCGTCAAGCACGCCAACCCGTGCGGCGTGGCGCTCGGCGCCGGACTGCTCGAGGCGTACGAGCACGCTTACCGCACCGACCCGACGTCGGCCTTCGGCGGCATCATTGCCTTCAACCGGCCGCTCGATGCCGCCACCGCGGCCGCCATCATCGGACGCCAGTTCGTGGAGGTGATCGCCGCGCCGGCGGTCTCGGCCGACGCGGCGACAGCGCTTGCCACCAAGCCCAACGTACGCGTCATCGAGCTCGGCGATATGCGCGGGAACACGGGCAACGGCCTGGAGTACCGCAGCGTCTCCGGCGGACTGCTGGTGCAGAGCCGCGATACCGGCCGCGTGGGCGAGGCCGATCTGAAGGTCGTCACGCGCCGCCAGCCGACACCCGCAGAACTGGCGGATCTGCTGTTCGCCTGGCGGGTCGCGAAGTTCGTGAAATCCAACGCCATCGTGTACGCGCACGGGCGCTGCACCATCGGCGTCGGCGCCGGCCAGATGAGCCGGGTGTACTCCAGCCGCATTGCGGCGATGAAAGCCGCCGACGAGCACCTGAAGGTCGAGGGCGCCGCGCTGGCTTCCGATGCGTTCTTCCCGTTCCGTGACGGCCTCGACGTGGCCGCCGAGTACGGCATCAAGGCCGTGATTCAGCCGGGCGGCTCGCGCAACGATCCGGAGGTGATCGCCGCGGCGGACGAGCACGGCATGGCGATGGTATTCACCGGCATGCGTCATTTCCGGCACTGAGCCGCCCATGAAGATCCTGATCATCGGCGCCGGCGGACGGGAACACGCGCTCGCCTGGAAATGCGCAGCCTCCGCGCGCGTCACGGAAGTACTGGTCGCGCCCGGCAACGCCGGCACCGCGCTCGAGCCGAAGTGCCGCAATGTCGCCGTTGCGGCGGAGAACATCCCGGCGCTGGTGGCACTCGCCCAAGCCGAACGCGTCGACCTCACCATCGTCGGGCCTGAAGGTCCACTGGTGGCGGGCGTCGTCGATGCGTTCCAGGCGGCAGGCCTGCCCTGCTTCGGCCCGACCCGGATGGCGGCTCGCCTGGAGGGCTCCAAGGCATTCACCAAGGGCTTCCTGGCGCGGCACGGCATTCCGACCGCCCGCTCCCGCACCTTCACCCGCGAGAACTACGACCCGAGCTGGCTGGCGCAACAGACCCTGCCGATCGTGGTCAAGGCGAGCGGACTGGCCGCCGGCAAGGGCGTCATCATCGCCGAGACGCTCGCGCAGGCACACGAGGCGATCGGCGCGATGTTCGCCGGCCGCTTCGGCAGCTCTGGCGACGAGGTGGTCGTGGAGCAGTTCCTGCGCGGCGAGGAGATCAGCTTCATCGTGATGGCCGACGGCCGGCACATCCTGCCGCTCGCCACCTCGCAGGATCACAAGCGCCGTGACGACGGCGACCGCGGCCCGAACACCGGCGGCATGGGAGCGTATTCGCCGGCACCGAGAGTCACGCCGGAGCTCCATGAGCGCATCATGCGCGAGGTGATCGAACCCTCGATCGCCGGACTCACAGCCGACGGCACCCCCTATACCGGCTTCCTTTATGCGGGCTTGATGATCGCCGAGGACGGCACGCCGAACGTCCTGGAATTCAACTGCCGCTTCGGCGACCCCGAGACCCAGCCGATCCTGAGCCGGCTGCATTCGGACCTGACGGTCCTGTGCGAAGCGGCGCTCGCCGGCCGGCTCGATACGGTGCAGGCCGAATGGGATCCGCGCGCGGCGCTTGGCGTCGTACTGGCGGGCGAGGGTTACCCCGATGCGGTACGCAAGGGCGACCGGATCGAGGGACTCGAGCGCGCGGCCCAGCTCGCCGCCGGCCGCGGCAAGGTCTTCCATGCGGGCACCCGGCTCAAGGACGGCGATGTCCTCACCGACGGCGGCCGGGTCTTGTGTGCCGTAGGGCTCGGTGAGTCAGTATCGGCCGCGCAGACGAACGCCTACGAGATTGCCGCCGCCATTCACTGGCCCGGAATGCAGTACCGTCGGGACATCGGCTACCGCGCCGTCGAGCGCGAGCACCGCGCCTGAATCGCTCGGCGATCGGCGGATCGGCTGGCCGCTGCGCGACTCGCTCAGCCGCTCGAGGCACACCGGATCCGACACCCCGCCTGGATCCGCCGCGCAGCGGGCGGGCCATTCCCTGGCCCGCCGCTCTCCTGCACTAGAAGTCCTGACCGAACTCGATGCCGAACGTGCGCGGCTGCGCCGGCAGGATGTAGACCTGGCTGTTCAGACTCGGGTTGCTCTCCGTGAACCGCGAATACTCCGCCAGGCGGTTCATGAGATTCGAGATGAACAGATCGACGTGCATCCCATTGCCCGCATTGGCGCCGATCTTCAGGTTAAAGAGCGCATACGCGGGTAGATTGCCGTACACCGCATTCTGCGACAGCAGCAGCGCCGAGGCGGTCTGGTTCTGGTACATGCCCGCAAGCTGCACGTACGGCTTCCAGTCCCCCATCATCGGCAAGGTGTAACGCACGACGACGTTGCCCTTGAACTTCGGCGCCACCGGCAGATTGGTGCCGGACGGCACTTCCACTGGCGGCAGCGGCGTGCACGGGGGAGTCCCGGGAATGCAGCCGTAATAGTTGGACGTCAGGACCGGATCGGTGAAGGCGAAATTCGCGCTGAGATACAGGCTGTGCACCGGCACCCACGCAAGGGTGTTCTCGATGCCCCGGATGCGCGCATTGCCGCCATTGGCGATGATGGTGACGCTGTTCGCGCCGAGGAAGGAAAACTGGAAGTTCTTCCATTCCTCCCAGAACAGCGCTCCATTCCACCGCAACGTGTTGTGGAACCACTGCGTCTTCCAGCCCACCTCGTAATTGGTCAGGTAGTCGGCCTGGTATGGCGACGGGGCCGGCACCTGGCCCGCGACGACCACCGGTGGCGCGATACGATTGACGCCGCCCGGACGGTAGCCCTTGGAATAGGTCGCGTACACCATCGCATTCGGAGTGATCTGATACGTGAGGTTCACCCGCGGCACACTCCCGCTGCCCGCCGTCGAGGCATCCAGATCCGTGCACGGAGAATTCTTCACGATCGGCCCGAGGAAACAGGTCGCCGTTCCCTCGCCCGTGTAGAAATTGGCATTGAAGCCGTAGAACCCGATCAGGGAGTTGTCGTAGTGGTAGAAGCGCATGCCGCCGGTCAGATGCCACTGCGAGGTGATGTCCCAGGTCGCCTGCGCGTACACGGCCCGGTCCCGATCGACTCTCTGCTCGTCGGTCAACCAGATGGTATTCGGATAACCCGGTACCGATACGTCGGTCGCCGGATTACCGCTCGGCGTATACCCGAGCCCGTCGGGATTACCCCCATAGACACTGGTCCAGCCAAACCCCGGCATCGTGTAGTTCTGCCAGATGTTGTGCATCTGACGCCCGATGTAGGCCCCCACCGTCGCATGCACGGGCTCATCGAGCGGCGTGGTGACCCGAACTTCCTGGCTCCACATCTCGAAGTCGCCCGCACCGATCACGAACTGCTGGGGCATGATGGGCGTGCCCGCGTTGCCGGTGTAATACGCCCCGGAGCCGTTCACCTTGTCGTAGAACTCCGAGTAGTCGCTGTAGTCGGCGATCGAATGCTGATTGCGTTTCAGGAACCCCCCGGTGTACACGATGTCGAAGTCGTGGACCTTGCCTTCGATGGTGAGGGCGAGCTGATCCCAGGTATCGTGCGAGGTTTCCGGCCCGAAGTGGGTCAGTTTCAGGTAGCCCACCGCCGGATCGTAGCCGAAGAATCCGTTCGCGGAGATCGACTGGCCCTGGAAGGTCGGCGTGACCGTCCAGTCCCTGCCGAGATGAAAGCGCAGTTCCACGCGCCCGCCGTAGGTATCCGAAGTGTTGTAATTGTTCTTCAGCCAGGGCCCGGCGGTGATCGCCCCCTTGCCGACCGAGGACACAGGGGCGCACTGACCGCTCCCGGCCGTGTAGCTGCTCGTGGCGTAGTACGACGGATTGGTCTGGATCGCCCAACTGGGGAACGAGCGCACGCCGTTGAAGATGCAGCCGTTCGCATCGGTACCGGCAACGTTGCTGATGTAGCCGCCATGATGCACGTCCCAGGCCACCAGACGGATCGCGGCGCGCGACCACAGCGGTATATTGACGTAGCCCTGGAATACGTGACCGGGCCCGCCGTCCTGAATGATGTTCTCCTGCAGGTCGTAGCCGGCGGAGAATTTATCGGGATTCGGCTTGTTGGTGATGATGCGCACCGCGCCGGCCTCGGCACTCGAGCCGAACAGGGTACCCTGCGGCCCCTCCAGCACTTCGATACGATTGATGTCGTACATGTGGATGGGCACTACACCGGTGATGGTCGTCACCGGCTGCTGATCCAGATACACCCCGACGCTGGGCTCCGATCCGGAGTGGTTGCCGTCGCCGCCGCTCACCACGTCGCGGATATAGATGATCGCACCACCCGGACCGCCGTTGCTGCCCTCGCCCTGGCTGCGCACGAACGAGACTGCCGGTGCCATCTTGACGTAGTCGTCGATGTTGGCGATGTTGAGCTGGCGCATGGTGCGGTTGTCGAACACCTCCACGCTGATCGGCACGTTCTGCAGGTTCTGGCGGATCTTCTGTGCCGTGATCACGATGGCCTGCAGGCCGCCGCTCGGTGTGTCCGCATGGACCGGCGGTGCGGCGGCCGCGAGCGCCGCCAGCGGCAACGCGGCCCTGACGATACCGCGAAGAACCGTGCCGGAGCGCCGCTGGAGCTGTTCTCGTGACAGTTTTCTACGTCGACTGCGCGTCATTGATAACTCCCCGATGTACTTTTAACTCGTCTATTGCGCGATCCTGACGGGCCGACCCCGACGCTCCCTGTGATCGGTCGTCAGTGGAATTCAGGAACGTGTGGATATGTGCTCAGCACTGCTCCCAGGGCGCTCTTCAGCGGCCCAAGCCAGGGTTCGTAATGACGCCACTGGTCGACGCCGTCCCGAAAGATCGGCTGGCGGACCTGTTCGGCGCTCGCCGTGCGCACCGCACGGCTGTTTTCGTGGAAGCTGAGACACTGCGCCTCGAACGGCAATCCGCAGCGCTCCAGGAGCGCGCGGATGTGGTGCTCGGGATCGCCGATCAGCTCCTCGTAGCACACCCGCACCACTTTGCCCGGCAGCACCTGGTCGTAGTGCGCCATCAGTTCGACGTAGTCCCGGTAATAGAGCCCAAGATCCTCCAGTCCATAGGTGAACCATTGACCGCGTGCGAAATGCGTCTTGAAGCAGGAGGGGCATCACGCTAGCG
>JAKADE010000120.1 GCA_021820785.1 Pseudomonadota bacterium | reverse complement strand
ATCGAGCAGGCTGCAGCGCGGCAGGGGACGGGGCGCACCGCCGGGCCGTGCATCGAGACGGTCATCGGTGCTCATGAGCGCCTTGTCAGCACTACGGTGCATTCGCGAACCATCTATTTCTCCTGGGGCTATAGATCGAATCGCCGGCCGCGGGACGCCGAGGCGTACCCGCACGATGCCGGCCCGCCCTATAGGAAGACGGTCGTGCGAGCGAAAGCCTCCCCGCGGAGCGTGCCGCCGCCTCCCGCGCTATGCTGCGCTCATGACCCAGGACCTTCCGCTGCCTTCGATCGACACGCGCCTGCTGATCGGCGGGCAGCGCATGCCCGGACTCGGCGCCGTCGAACCCATCCTCGACCCCGCGACGGGTGAACAGATCGCCTCCGTGGCCGAGGCCTCGCCCGAGCAGCTCGAGGCCGCCGTGCAGGCCGCCGCCGATGCATTTGAAGCCTGGTCGCAGACCACGCCCGCCCACCGCGCGCGCCGGCTGCTCGACATCGCAGCCCACCTCGAACGCGACGCCGACGCCTACGCGGCGCTCGAGTCGCGCAATACCGGCAAGCCCCTCCAGGCGATGCGCCGGGACGAGATGCCCGCGATCGCCGACGTGTTCCGCTTCTTCGCCGGCGCCGTGCGGGTCCAGACCGGCCCGCTCGCGGCGGAATACGCCCGCGGCTACACGAGCATGATCCGCCGCGATCCCGTCGGCGTAGTGGCCTCCATCGCGCCGTGGAATTACCCTCTGATGATGGCGGCCTGGAAGCTCGCGCCGGCGCTAGCGGCGGGCAACACCGTAGTGATCAAGCCGTCGGAGCAGACGCCGCTCACGATGCTCAAGCTCGCCGGTGCACTGAACGATGCACTGCCCAAGGGAGTGGTCAATGTCGTGTGCGGCCGCGGCGAAACGGTCGGCGCGCCTCTGGTGGCGCATCCCCGCGTGCGCATGGTCTCGCTGACCGGCGATGTGGCTACGGGGCAGAAGGTCCTGGCGGCGGCCGCCGGAACGCTCAAGCGCACCCATCTGGAACTCGGCGGCAAGGCGCCCGTGATCGTCTTTGCAGACGCGGACCTCGAGGCGCTCGCCGCAGGGATGCGCGTGTTCGGGTTCTACAACGCCGGCCAGGATTGCACCGCGGCCTGTCGCCTCTACGTGCAGGCCCCCGCCTTCGAGCGCGTCGTCGAGGCCGTGACGCATGCCGCCCGCACGCTCACTGTAGGGATACAGACCGACCGCGCTGTCGAGATGGGACCTGTGATCTCGGACGAGCAGCGCTCCCGGGTCGCGGGGTTCGTGACCCGCGCCGCGGCCGAGCGGCACGTCATCGTGACCACCGGCGGACAGCCGCGTGCCGGCGCCGGCTTCTTTTATGAGCCCACGGTGATCGCCGGGGCGCGCCAGGACGACGAAATCGTGCAGCGCGAAGTCTTCGGGCCGGTGGTGACGCTGACGCCATTTACCGACGCGGCCGAGGTCGTGCGCTGGGCCAACGATTCCGAGTACGGTCTGGCGTCCTCGGTCTGGACCCGGGATGTCGGCCTGGCGATGCAGGTCGCCGCCCGGCTGCAGTACGGCTGCACCTGGATCAATACCCACGGGACCTTCGCCCGGGAGATGCCGCACGGCGGGTTCAAGCGCTCCGGCTACGGCAAGGACCTCTCGCTGTACGCGCTCGAGGACTACACGGTGCCGCGCCACATCATGGTCAGGTTGGGCTGAACGCCGGTCCGGTCCACCGCGCCGGGTTGACACGGCGCAACCCCTTTGCGATACGGTAGCGGGTCGCCACGGGCGACGCCCGCACCGGCCTGCCGTCGTTGAGAGATCGCCATGAATCGCGCACCCGTTTCCGTCCTGTTCGCCGCGTTGGCCGGCTGTCTGCTCGCGGGATGCCACTCGGCGTCCGCGCCACCAAAGACTCCGCAGGCCGCCGCGCCTGCGAGCCCGCCGCCCGTCACCGCAAACAGCACGCTCGACATCGACGCGACCGCCGCCGGCAAGCCGTTTCCGCATTTCTGGGAGCACATCTTCGGGTCCGGCCACGCGACGCTGGTGCTGCGCGCGGCCTATCAGCACGACCTCACGATGATGCGCGCCGCGACGGGCATGCGGTTCGTGCGCTTCCATGGTCTGCTCGACGATGACGTCGGGCTCGCCGCCGACCATTCGGCGCTCTTCTACGACAGGAGCGCCAAGGGCGGTCACGGCCGCGACTCGAGCCCGCCGTACAACTTCTCCTACGTCGACCAGATCATGGATGCGCTGCTCGCGCACGGCGTGCGTCCCTACGTCGAGCTCGACTTCATGCCCAAGGCGCTGGCGCGCAATCCGAAGCTGGTGCAGTCATTCTGGTACCGGCCGCACGTCTCCCCGCCGCGCAGCTACGCGGCGTGGGACCGCATGATCCGGGCGCTGGCACGTCACTTCATCGCCCGCTACGGCATCAACGAAGTGGCCAGCTGGTACTTCGAGGTGTGGAACGAGCCGAACTTGAGCTTCTGGGGCGGGGTGCCGAAGCAGAAGACCTACTTCAAACTCTACGATCAGACGGCGCGGGCGTTGAAGAGCGTCAGCCCGCGCCTGCGTGTCGGCGGGCCTGCCACCGCCCAGGCCGCCTGGGTCAGCGCCTTCCTGCGCCACGTCAAGCGCGTGCATGCGCCGATCGACTTCGTCAGCACACATGTCTACGCCAACGACACGCCGCAGAACGTGTTCGGCAAGCCGGGAAAAATATCCCGCCACACCATGGTCTGCCGGGCGGTGCGCAAAGTGCACGGGGAGATCGCTCGCTCGCCGTATCCGCACTTGCCGCTGATTCTCTCCGAGTTCAATGCCAGCTACAGCAACGAGCCGGATGTGACCGACACGCCCTACATGGGCCCGTGGATCGCGAGCACCATCCGCCAGTGCGCCGGGCTGCTGCACGCGATGAGTTACTGGACGTTCTCGGATGTGTTCGAGGAGGGCGGGGTGATCCGCAAGCCCTTCTATGGCGGCTTCGGACTGATCGCCGAAGACGACATTCCGAAGCCCGCGTTCAACGCCTTTGCACTGCTGCACAAGCTCGGCCACACGCGTCTTGAGCCGCAGGTCAAGTCGGCACTCGTCACGCGCACCCGTGACGGCTCGCTGGTCGTGGCGCTGTGGAATTACGCGCCAGCGGACGGCTCCGGTCCGCACTACACGCCGCCGCCTGCGCACCGGTCCGATCGCCTCTTTACCCTCACGGTCCGTCATTTCCCGGCCGGCGCAAGCGGTCTGCTGTGGCGCGTCGATGACCGGCACAGCAACGTCCTGCAGGTGTTCGATGCGATGGGCCGGCCTTCCTGGCCAACGCCGCAACAGATTGCCGAACTGCGCAAGGCCGGGCGGCTCGCCGCCCCGCGGCAGGTGCACCTGAACGGCGGGCGCATCGAGGTGCGCGTGCCGCAGCACGGACTGGCGCTGCTGCTGCTGCGTCGCGGCTGAGCGCTCAGCGCGCCTCGGGCAGCGCGCGCTCGAGTGCGCGCAGATCGCGGCCGCGGGTCTCGTGCCCGTAGCGGGCGATCAGTCCGATGCCGAGCAGCACCGGGACGGCGATGACCGCGGCCGAGATGCGCAGCGCCGGGATCAGCGCGAGTACGCCGAGCCCCTGACAGATCAGGCCGCCTGCCTTGCTGCAGCCGGCCACCCATCCGGTGGCGCGGCCGCGCACACGCAGCGGGTAACTCTCGGCGCAGTACGGCAGGAGGATGGAAATGACGCCGGTCGAACCGATGAGCAGCAACGCCGGCGCGAGCAGCGGAGTGTCGATGCCCGGCAGGCCGCTGTGCTCAAGCACCAGCGCCAGCACGCCGGCCGCCGTGGCTGCGCTCATGACCAGCAGCGCCCCCTTGGTACTCCAGCGCGAATAGAGGACGGCCGCGATCACCACCACCGGGGCGGCGAGTACGGAGGAGCGTGCGATGAGCGCCGCGGCGAGCCCGACGGTGCGGCCGTCGGCCATCAGCGCGCCCGGCAACCACAGCAGCAAGCCGAAATTGACGAAGCCCCAGGAGAGTCCTGCGACCGTCAGCGCCACCGTGGTGCCGAGGAAGCGCCGCTCGGTCGGCGGCAGATGAGAGTGATCGACGTGGGCTTCCTCGTCCCACGCCTCGGTGCGGGTGACGATCACGCACCCGAAGCGCTCGAGCGTCGCGCGAGCCTCATCGGGGCGGCCGATGTGGACCAGGAAACGCGCCGATTCCGGAATCAGCGGCGAGAGGGCGATCAGCAGCAGACCCGAGGGCAGGTTGAGGAACCACATGATCCGCCAGCCGAACTCAGGCTGCAGCAACGCGGAGAATCCCGAGGCGGCGAAGTATCCGCCGAGCGCGCCGATGCCCCCCACGACCACCAGGCTCCAGCCGCGATGCCGGGTCGGCATGATTTCCGCGAGCAGCGCATAGGCGACCGGCAACAGGCCGCCGGCGGATGCGCCCATGAGAAAGCACATGAGGACATTCCAGCGGAATGACGGCATCGCGCCGCAGATCGACGTGCCGATGAACATTACCGCGGCGAGCAGCAGGGTGGCGCGCCGGCCATAACGATCCGCCAGTGCGCCCCAGAGAAACGAGCCGAGCGTGGCGCCCGTCAAAGCGGCGAACGGCAGCACCGCGACGCCCGCCGGGCTCAGGCCGTACTCCGAGCGCATCCCGGGAACCACGAAGCCTAGGGTACTGACTTTCATGATATCGACCACGAGCGCCACCGCGAGCGCGCCGCCAGCCGCCCAGTGCCACGCGGTGAGCGGTGCGTCCTCCGGCGCGGCAACGCGGGCGTGCAGAGCTGCGGCCTGGAGGTCGGCCTGCCTGGGCAACAGCCCATAGGCCGCCGCCGCGGCGCCGGCCAGGATGCAGGCCATGCCGGTGAGCATCGGCGTACCCATCGGCATGCCCGCCATGCGGTAGTCCATGGCGCGCGCCATCAGGAAGGCGGGCAGGTGCAGCAGCACCCCGGCCACGACGGCCAGACTGCCCAGCCAGAAGGCGATCGGACTGCGCCGATCGGCGAACGTGAAGCCAACGCTCAACGGAACTTCCTCGGGTATGCGGCGGCGGAATCGTCCAGGGGCATTATATCGTTACGCGATATTCAAACCCGGGCGCAGGCTCAGCGCAGCACGACGAGCAGATCCTTCGGATCGACCTGCTGGCCGGGTTTGACGAGGATCTCGGCGACCTCGCCATCGGTCTCGGCCCGAACCTGTGTTTCCATCTTCATCGCCTCGAGGCTCACCAGCACGTCGCCGCGGGCCACCTTGCGTCCCACGCTCGCCGCGATGGTCGCGACGGTTCCCGGCATCGGCGCGCCGACCTGCTTCACATCGCCCGGCACGGCCTTGCGCTGCGGCGGACGCTTGGCGACCTGGCTGCGGTCCGCGACACGCAGCGTGCGTGGCTGACCGTTCAACTCCATGAACACGGTGCGGGTGCCGTCCTCGTGGACCTCGCTGCAGGCGACGTACCGCACGAATAGCCGCTTGCCAGGTTCCAGATCGATGCTGATCTCCTCGCCCGGCTCCATGCCGTAGAAGAACACCGAGGTCGGCAGAATGCCGACGTCGCCGTAGCGGGCGCGCTCCGCGGCGTAGTCGAGCCAGACCTTCGGGTACATCAGGTAGGAGGCCAGGTCATCGTCGCTGACGGTGCGCGGCGTGGCCTTCTGGATCCTGGCGCGCTCGGCGTCCAGATCGACCGGCGGCATCGCGGCGCCCGGCCGTTGCGCGAGCGGCGCGACACCCTTGAGCACCTTGTGCTGCAACGCCGCGGGGAAGCCCCCGTACGGCTGGCCGAGGTCGCCGTGGAAGAAGCTCACCACCGATTCCGGGAACGGCACGTCGACGCCCGGGTCGAGCACCTGCTCGCGCGTCAGGCCGCTGGTGACCATCAGCAGCGCCATGTCGCCTACGACCTTCGAGCTCGGGGTGACTTTCACGATGTCGCCGAACATCTGGTTGACGTCCGCATACGCCTGGGCCACCTGTGGCCAGCGCGCACCGTCGATGCCGAGCGCGCGGGCCTGCTCGCGCAGATTGGTGAACTGCCCGCCGGGCATGCCGTGTACGTACACCTCGGAGGCGCCGGCGCGGATGTCACTCTCGAACGCAGCATACAAGCGCCGCACCTGCTCCCAGTACGAGGAGAGCATGCGCAGGTTCGCCGGGTCGATCCCCGGGTCCCGCGGACCGTGCCGCAGCGCCTCGACGATCGAGCCGAGGTTCGGCTGCGACGTGAGCCCGCTCATCGCGTCGATGGCGCCGTCGACGGCGTCCGCCCCGGCTTCCACCGCAGCCAGCACGCTCGCGGCGGCGATGCCGCTGGTGTCATGGGTGTGGAAATGCACCGGCAGACCGGTCTCTTCCTTCAGCGCCTTGACCAGCGTGAACGCCGCCCGCGGCCGGCACAGTCCCGCCATGTCCTTGATGCCGAGCACGTGTGCTCCGGCGGCCTTGAGGTCCCGGGCGAGGCGCAGGTAGTAATCGAGCGTGTACTTCGTCTCGTGCGGGTCAATGAGATTGCCCGTGTAGCAGATCGCGGTCTCGCACAGCCGGCCGCTCTCGAGCACCGCGTCGATGGCGACGCGCATGTTCTCGACCCAGTTGAGCGAATCGAAGATGCGGAACACGTCGATGCCCCGCTCGGCCGCCTGCTTCACGAAGAAGCGCACGACGTTGTCCGGATAGTTGGTGTAGCCGACGGCATTGGCCGAGCGCAGCAGCATCTGCAGCAGCAGATTCGGCATCCGCTCGCGCAGCACCGCGAGGCGCTGCCAGGGGTCCTCGCGCAGAAAGCGCATCGCCACGTCGAACGTCGCCCCGCCCCAGCATTCCACCGAGAACAGCTGCGGCGTCAGGCTCGCGTAGTACGGTGCGATGGCGGCCATATCGAAGGTGCGCATGCGCGTGGCGAGCAGCGACTGGTGCGCATCGCGCATCGTCGTGTCGGTGAGCAGCACGCGCTGCTCGGCGAGCATCCAGCGCGCGAACCCCTCCGGCCCGAGCTCATCGAGCTTCTGCTTGGTGCCGGCCGGTGCCGCCGCGGGCGGTACCGGCGGCAGCTTCGGCTGCTCGATCCGTTCCGGCCGGGGCCGGGCGCGCGTCTCGGCATTGCCGTTGACGATGGTCTCGGCGATATGGGTGAGGATGCGGCTCGCCCGGTCGCGCTTGCGCGGCCAGTGAAAGAGCTCCGGCGTCTCGTCAATGAACTTGGTGGTGTAGGAACCGTCGGCAAAGCGCCGGTGGCTGATCACCTGATCGAGGAAGCGCAGGTTCGTCACCACGCCGCGGATGCGGAACTCCCACAGCGCACGGTGCATGCGCGCGATCGCCTCCTCCGGGGTCGAGGCCCAGGCGGTCACCTTCACCAGCAGCGAATCGTACGAGCGGGTGATGATCGCGCCGGTGTAGGCGGTGCCGGCGTCGAGCCGGATGCCGAACCCGGCGGGGCTGCGGTAGGCGCTGATCTTGCCGTAGTCCGGAATGAAGTTGTTTTCCGGGTCCTCGGTGGTCACCCGGCACTGCAGTGCATGCGCCTGGATGCGGATCTCCGGCTGCGCCGGCACGCCGCT
>JAKADE010000119.1 GCA_021820785.1 Pseudomonadota bacterium | reverse complement strand
CGGTGCGCGGCGCGGCAACCACGAGGTGATGATGCGCGGCACGTTCGCCAACATCCGCCTGCGCAACCAGCTGGTGCCGGGCGTCGAGGGCGGCGTCACGGTGCACCTGCCGAGTGGCGAGCAGGCCTCGATCTTCGATGCGGCCATGCGCTACAAATCCGAGCACACCCCGCTGGTGGTGCTCGCCGGCAAGGAATACGGCACCGGCTCCTCGCGCGACTGGGCAGCCAAGGGCACGGTGCTGCTCGGGGTGCGCGCGGTCATCGCCGAGAGCTTCGAGCGCATCCACCGCTCGAACCTGATCGGCATGGGCGTCGCACCGCTGCAGTTCATGCCGGGCGAGAGCGTCAAGTCACTCGGCCTCACGGGCAAGGAAGTGTTCGAGATCACCGGCCTCGCCGCCGGGGATCGCGAGGTGAACGTGCAGGCGCGCGACCCGCAGAGCGGCAAGACGATCGCGTTCAAGGCGCGCGTGCGCATCGACACGCCGAAGGAGCGCGAGTACTACCGCCACGGCGGCATCCTGCAGTACGTGCTGCGCCAGCTCGCCGCCCAGGGCTGAACGGCCGGCCCGGGCCGCAGCGCCGCCGGACTCGGCAGCGCTGCGGCCCGCGCCACCCCGTGCGCACCTCAGCCCATGCGGCTTGCGATCTTCGATCTCGACGGGACCATCACCCGCCACGACACCCTCGCCCCGTATGTGCTCGGCTTCCTGCTGCGCCATCCGTGGCGCATCCCGCGCGCCCTGGGCGTTCTGCCGGCACTGCTCGGCTTCGCACTCGGCCTGTGCGGCCGCGGACCCTTGAAGTCAGCCTTGATGCGCAGCGCACTCGGCGGCGTGCGCCGCTCGCAGCTCGACGCCTGGAGCGAGCAGTTCGTCACGCGCCTGCTCGCGCGTGGCACGTTCGCCGCGGCGCGCGCACGGATCTCCGAGCATGCGCAGGCTGGCGATCGGCTTGTGCTCATGAGTGCCAGCCCCGATCTGTACGTGCCGGTGATCGGCCGCGCGCTGGGATTCGAGGAGGTGATCTGCACCGGCGTGCGCTGGCGCGCAGAGCGCCTCGACGGGCGGCTCAGCACGCCGAACCGGCAGGGCGAGGAGAAGGTGCACTGTCTGCAGGCCCTGCGCGCCCGTCTGCCCGGTCCGGCGAGCGCTTACGGCAACTCGTCCGCGGACCTTGCGCATCTGGTGCAGGTCGAGCACGGCGTACTGGTCAATGGCAGCGCACGGGCCCGGCGTGCCGCCGCACGCGCGGGATTGACCTGCGAGCGCTGGCGCTGAGCGGCTGCGCAAGCGCTCACATCGAAGTGCGCACCTGCCACAACTCGGGGAAGAACTTCAGCTCCAGCGCCTTGGCGAGGTAGGACACCCCGCCGGTGCCGCCCGTGCCGCTCTTGTACCCGATGATGCGCTCGACGGTTTTCAGATGATGGAACCGCCACAGCTGGAAATTGTAGTCGAGGTCGATCAGCCGCTCGGCGAACTGGTACAGGTCCCAGTCCTGCTCGGCATTGTGGTAGACGCCGAGCCAGGCGCCGGTCACCTGCTTGCTCGGGCGGTACGGTTCGCGGAAATCCCGGTTCAGATAGCGCTCCGGGATACCGTAGCCGCGGCGGCTGAGCAGTCGCAGCGCCTCGTCGTACAGCGAGGGGGCGCCGAGCGCCCGCTCCAGGCGCGCGTACACGGCCCGATCGCGCCGGTGCACCTTGATCATGTCGGCGTTCTTGTTGCCGAGTGTGAACTCGAGCAGCCGGTACTGATAGGACTGAAACCCCGAGGAGCGGCCGAGCGCATTGCGGAACGCCGAGTAATCCGCCGGGGTGAGCGTCGAAAGCACTTCCCAGCTCGAGAGCAGCTGCGCCTGCACGCGCGAGATGCGCTGCAGCCGCTTGAATGACGGCCCCAGGTCATCGCGCCGCACGCACTCGAGCACATCGTCGAGCTCGTGCAGCATCAGGCGCATCCACAGCTCGCTCGCCTGGTGCACGATGATGAACAGCATCTCGTCATGCTCGAGCGACAGGGGCTTTTGCGCGCCGAGCACCTTCTCGAGCTGCAGGTACTGCCCGTAGGAGAGCGATTCGCCGAGATCCCAGTGAATGGCCTCGCCGGACAGATCGACGCGCGCGCCCTTGCCGGCCCGCTTCGGGCTCACGGCGTCGCCTCGCCGAAGACCCACGCCGGCACGCTGCGCCAGCCTTCGGACAGCGCCCGGTCGAGCTGCCGGTAGTCCGGGCAGCAGGCCGCCACGCATTGCCAGAAGCGCCGCGAGTGATTCATGTGGCGAGTATGCGCCAGCTCGTGAATCAGCAGATAGCGCACCACCGGCGGCGGCAGGAACAGCAGACAGGCATTCAGACTGATCGTGCCGGACACCGAGCAGCTGCCCCAGCGCGAGCGCTGGCGACGGATGGCCACACGCGCGTAGCTGAAACCGAATTCCCGGGCGCAGGCCGCAAGCGCCGGCTCGAGCACTTCCCCGGCGCGCTCGAGCAACCAGCGCCGCAGCGCCTGGCGCAGCTGCTCCGGCTCCCCGCTCTGCCCGCTCACCGTGAGCAGCCCGCCGGCGCGGCTGACGCGCAACCGGCCGCTGCCGCCGGCGAGGTGCACCGGCCACTGCTCGGCACAGGCCGCGAGCTCGATGCGCTCGGGAGGGAACGGTTCGGCGGTGACCGCCGTGCGGCGCGCCTCGGCGCGCTTGCGCTCGATCCACAGCCGGTGCCGTTCGAGAAACGTCGCGACCAAACCAGGCGGGGTCTTCACCGGCACGACCACTTCGACGCGTCCGGAATGAAACACTCGCACCACCATGCGCCGCGCACGCCTGCTCTCGCGCACGCTCCATCCTGAGTCCTGCTCGGACCACAGCGGCAATTGCGCCGCCACTTCACCCATCACGCCAAAACCCGCCGGGCGCATTACGCCGTCTGCTGCATTTTTTCATTTTACCAGCGTGCGGGCCGGCTGCCTCGGGCAGACGCACCGCCCTGCGATCGGCTACGATGCCGCTCCGCGCAGTGAGCGGATCCGCCATGAGCCCACCGATTCTCGAAGTCCGCGACCTCGTCAAGCAGTACCCCGGCGTCACGGCAGTCGACGGCATTTCCTTCAGCGTCCCGGAAGGCGTGTGCTTCGGGCTGCTCGGACCGAATGGCGCGGGCAAGACCACCACCATCGAAATCATGGAAGGGATCCTCACCCCGAGCGCGGGCGAAGTGCGCTACCGGGGCGAGCCGCTCGGCAGCCGCTTCCGCGAGGAGGCGGGGATTCTCTTCCAGGCGACAGCGCTGCAGAACTTCCTCACCGTGCGCCAGAGCCTCGCGATGTTCCGCGGGCTCTACGCCCGCGGCCGCGACATCGATGAGCTGCTCAAGCTGTGCTCGCTCGAAGGGCTCGCCGAGCGGGACAACCGCAAGCTCTCCGGCGGACAGCTGCAGCGCCTGCTCCTCGCGATCGCGCTGGTGAACGATCCGGCGGTGCTGTTCCTCGATGAGCCGACCACCGGCCTTGACCCGCAGGCGCGGCGCAACTTCTGGTCGCTGGTGCGCGCCATCAAGTCACAGCGCAAGACCATGATCCTCACCACCCATTACATGGAGGAAGCCGAGATCCTCTGTGACGTCATCGCCATCGTCGATCGGGGCCGCATCATCGCCCAGGGAACCCCCGCGGCACTGCTGCGGGAGCATTTCGCGGCCGTGCTGCTCGAGCTGCCGCGCACGGACGTTCCGCCCGCGGCACGCGCGCTGCCGCTGCAGATGATCGAGAGCGAGGAGCGCATCGAGATCACCACCGATGACCTCGACGCCACGCTGCGCGCCCTGCTCGCAGCCGACGTGCCGCTGCGCAACCTGCGCATCCGTCCCCCGAATCTCGAAGACCTCTTTCTCGAACTGACCGGCCGGGAGTTGCGGGCATGATCCGACGTCTGCTGTCCGTCTGGCATGCGCGCAACCTGGAGTTCGTGCGCGACCGTAGCACGCTGGTGTTCACGCTGCTGCTGCCGGTGTCGATCATCATCGGCATGGGGTTCATCTTCGGCGGGCCGCCGCGCCCGCTGTTCAAGGTCGGGGTCATCGGTGGAACGGCGGCCGCGCACAGCGATGCCTTCCTGCACACCCAGTACGTGCAGTTCATCGGCGTCAAGAGCGCACCGGCCGGGCTGCACGCCGTGCGCCGCCAGCGGATCGATCTGCTGCTCGCACCCGGACGGCCACCGCGCTACTGGGTGAACACCGACTCACCCAAGGGCTACATCACCGAGAAGCTGCTGCTCGCCGCCGATCCCGGCGCGCAACGCGAGCCGGTGAGCGGTCACGCCGTGCGCTACCTCGACTGGCTCTTCCCGGGCATCCTCGGCATGAACATGATGTTCAGCTGCCTGTTCGGCGTCGGCTACGTCGTGCTGCGCTACCGGCAGAGCGGATTTCTCAAGCGGCTCAATGCCACGCCGCTCACCGCACTGGAGTTCCTCAGCGCCCAGGTGCTCTCGCGCCTGAGCATCATCGTGCTCATCACGACGGTGCTGTACCTGGCGGTCGGCGCGATGATCCACTTTCACAGCGCCGGGAGCCTCGCGCTGCTGTTGCTGCTGACGGTGCTCGGGGCGCTCTCGATGATCGCGCTCGGGCTCACCATTGCGGCACGCTTCGCCAGCGAGGAGCTGGTGAACGGCATTCTCAATCTGCTCACCTGGCCGATGATGCTGCTCTCGGGCGTGTGGTTCTCGCTCGCCGGCTCGCCCAGGTGGGTGCAATGGGTCGCCGATGCGCTGCCGCTGACGCAGCTGCTGCATGCGGCCCGCGAAGTGATGCTCTACGGTGCCGGCATCGACACCATTGCCCCGAACCTGCTCTATCTCGGGGCCGTGACGGTGGTGTTCCTCGCCTTCGGCGCCTGGTCGTTCAAGTGGCGGATCTAGATCGGAAGGGGACAGTGCGATGACGGCTGAGAAAACCATGCGGTTCATGAGTGACAACACGGCGAGCGCCTGCCCGGAGATGCTCGAAGCGCTGGCCGCAGCGAATCACGGCCTGGAAGTCGCCTACGGGGATGATCCCTGGACGCAACGCCTCGATGCGGCTCTTGGGGCATTCTTCGACGCCCCGGTGCGCGCGTTCGCACTGTCCACGGGCACCGCAGCCAACGCACTCGCGCTGGCCACTCTCACGCCGCCGTACGGGGCAATCTTCGCGCACCACGAGGCGCACATCGCCTGCGACGAATGCGGCGCACCGGCGTTCTACTCCGGCGGCGCGCAGCTGATGCTGCTCGAGGGTGCGCACGCCAAACTCAGCGCCGAGACGCTCTGCGCGGCGCTCGAGGGACACCCCGTTTCGGTGCATACGGTGCAGCCGGCGGCCGTCTCGGTGAGCCAGGCGACCGAGCTCGGCACGGCATACCGGCCGCAGGAGCTGACCGAGCTGTGCAAGGTGGCGCATGCGCACGGCCTGAAGGTGCACATGGACGGGGCGCGCTTCGCCAATGCGCTGACCTTCCTCGACTGCCACCCCGCGGACGTCACCTGGCGGGCAGGGATCGATGTGCTGTCCTTTGGCGCGACCAAGAACGGTGCATTCGCCGCCGAGGCGGTCGTGTTCTTCGATACGAACCTGGTGCGCGATTTCGAACTGCGCCGCAAGCGCGCCGGCCACCTGCTCTCGAAGTCCCGTTTCGTCTCCGCGCAGCTGCTGGCGTATCTCGAGAATGACCTGTGGCGGCGCAACGCGGCGCGCGCCAACGGGTTTGCGCAGCGCATCGGGGCTGCTGCCGGTGCGCGGCTCATCGCGCCCGTCGAGGCGAACGAAGTCTTCGTGCGACTCGGCGCCGAGGGCAAACGCACGCTGCGTGCCGCCGGATTCGAGTTCTACGACTGGGGAGCCGAACGCTCCGGTCTTGCCCGTCTGGTGACGGCCTGGAACCAGGAGACAACGCACGTGGAGGCGCTGTGCTCGGCGCTCGAGGCGCTGCCGAAACCGTGATCGGCTGAAGGCGCCACCCGCTGCGTGTCAGGCATTGGCACCATAGGCTGCCGGAGCCTCATGCACGGCGGCGCGAAACGGATCTCGCACCCGAACTCTCCCGAACCACTGTCCGTCCGCAAAGTCTTCCGACCAGATTGTCTCGATGCCGCGCTCGTCCGCATACGCCCACCGGTGGGCGTCATACCAGGAGAGTTTGTACAGCGCCGCACCGCGCAATGCGGTACGGGGCGTGTGCTCCGTCGGATACAGCACCGGGAACTCGTTGAACGGGTGTTCCACCTGGCGCAGCGCCTCGACCAGCGTGAACAGCGGCGGCTTCTGACCTGCCGGCCGGGTCACGACCGACACGAACTCGACGATCGCCTGATGAGGCAACAGCACCGAGCGCTCCACGATCCCGCGGCGTAACAGTTCCGCGGCGATGGCCTGCTTGGCCGGAAATCGCTTATCGAAGCGATATACCAGAACATTGGTGTCAACGAGGGCGAACACGCTCGTACAGCTCCTCTCGCGTCCACCCGCGAGATTCATCGGACGCGTAGGTCACGGACCACTCACGGGATTCGAGCCACTGGCTCGTGGCATCGAACAGGCGCAGCTGCTCCTCCGTGGACAGTTCCTGCCGGCACGACCGCGCCGGAACAATCACGATCGAATCACCCGCCGCAACGAGCTCCACCTCATCGCCCACCCGAATGCCATAGGTGTCGACGAGACGCTTCGGCAACGTAATCTGGAATTTACCGGTGACGCGGGTCATGCCCCATGATCCCACAATCAAGGATTGAGTCAGGATTGAGTCAGGATTGAGTCACGGATTTTTCCGTGACAAACCGGGCGGTACACCCGCATACTGAGGGCGCTCCACTCCCATCCGCGAACATCCCCATGCCCTGCACCCCGCCGGACCTCATCGACATCGGCATCAACCTCGCGCACGACAGCTACGACGCGGACAGAGACGACGTCATCGCACGCGCGATTCACGCCGGCGTCACTCAGATGATCGTGACCGGATCATGCGCACCGAGCACGCGCAAGGCGATCGAACTCGCCCGATCACATCCGCAGTGCCTGTTCGCCACCGCGGGCGTCCATCCGCACCACGCGACGGATGTGACCGAGGCGTTGCTGACGGAAATGACGGACCTCGCCAGTGCGCCCGAAGTCGTCGCCGTAGGCGAATGCGGCCTCGATTACTTCCGCAATTTCTCGCCCCCTGCCGCCCAGCAGCGTGCCTTTCACAGTCAGCTGGAGCTGGCCGCGCGGCTGCGCAAACCGGTCTTTCTGCATCAGCGAGACGCGCACACGGACTTCCTGGCCATTCTCCGTGAGCACTGGCCGACATTGTGCGGCGGGGTGGCGCACTGCTTCACCGCCGGAGCGGAGGAACTGGAGAGCTACCTGGACCTGGGCCTCGCCATCGGCATCACGGGCTGGATCTGCGACGAGCGCCGCGGGGCGCACCTGCTGCAACTCGTGGCGCGCATTCCGGCCGATCGCCTCATGATCGAGACCGACGGGCCCTACCTGCTGCCCCGCGACCTGGTGCCCAAGCCCACCTCGCGTCGCAACGAGCCGAGCTATCTGCCGCACATCGCCCGAACGATTGCCGCGGCACGCGGCGAATCTCTCGAAACACTCGCCGCGGCCACCGCGGCAACCACTCG